>CALIEP010000033.1 GCA_938022345.1 uncultured Actinomyces sp. | reverse complement strand
CCCCAACGGGATTCGAACCCGTGTCGCCGCCGTGAAAGGGCGGTGTCCTAGGCCTCTAGACGATGGGGGCCACTGTCGGCCACCGGTCTGGCGTCCGAGGACGAAGAGAATATTAGGCAGAAGCAGGGCCTTAAAGCAAAAAGAATGGCAGTGATGACCGTCACATAGCTACTTTTCCTTGTTATTCTGGGATTCACAATGATGCCCATCGATTCAAGGCTCAGGCGATTCTCAATGATCGCGCCTAGGCTTGAGGGAGTACAGAATGAGTGATTCAAGGACGGTTTTATGATTTTCAGTGCCGACGATCCGACACCCTCGCCTTCGCCAACGGGGGTTGCACAGGCCGCTGTTCAAAATGCGCTGGACTTGGCATCACTGATCTTCGGCGCCACAGTTGGTTTGGTTATCGCCTTCGTTGTGGCGCTGGTGATCGTCCTTTTGACGCGTCCAATTGCCCGTCGCTCGCGCTATTTTGCGGCGGTTACCAAACGTGTCCGGACCTCGTTCTACATCACTGCGATGGCTTGGGGCGCATGGGCTGGCCTGCAATTCATGCTGGTCAATACCACTCTGTCAGATTGGTCCAATGGCGGAATGGTGGGCTTCATCTCCCATGTTCTGCTCATTATTGGCATTTTGACGATAACTTGGATGGTCTACAACAGCGTCTGGATCTTCGAAGACGCGGCACGAATCCGCCAGGAAAAAGACGGAGGCGTTTCCCGTAAGTTTGAAACCCAAGCGCAGGTTATCCGTCGTCTCCTACAGGCTCTGGTCATCCTTCTTGGTGTTTGCGCAGCCCTCTTCACTTTTGATGCCGCGCGTCAGGCAATGACAACCGTTCTGGCCTCTGCAGGTGTCGTTTCGGTGATCGCCGGTCTTGCAGCCCAGCAGACCTTGGGAAATGTTTTTGCCGGTATCCAATTGGCCTTCACGGATGCGATTCGCGTCGGCGATGTGGTCGTCGTCGGTAAGGACAATGTTTCGGGCAAGGTTGAAGAAATCACTCTTTCTTACGTTGTTGTTCGACTTCCAGACGAACGCCGGCTCATCGTTCCTTCGACCTACTTCACGTCCAACACCTTCGAAAATTGGACGCGTCGCGCTACGACCAAGCTGGGTAATGTCGAGCTCAAGCTCGACTGGACTGCGCCTTTAACTCTGATCCGTAGTCACGTTCAACAGCTCCTTCTTGCAACTGATTTGTGGGATGGCCGTTCGTGGGCCGTTCAGGTTGCTGACTCGGATGAAACGACAATGACTGTTCGCATTGTTGTCTCTGCGAAGGACTCCGGAGCGCTGTGGGATCTGCGCTGCTATCTACGTGAAAACATGATTCGGTGGGTTGTTGATGAGGATCCTGCGATCCGTCCGCATACGCGTGTTCAGCCCTTGGAGGTTGAGACGGTCACGCAGGATACCTCTCGCGAGGCTGTTGCTCGTCTTGCGAAGGAACTGTCGGGTATTGCCTCCGACACGACGGGTGCCCCCGACTCACACCCTGGGGCAGCGGCAGGCGGCTCTGCTCAGGCCTCGTCGGTTTCTTCTCAGGGCAAGGCAGAAGATGTCGATTCGGGTCCCCTGGATGATGCAGTCCATTCTGTCCGCCTGCTCGCAGCCCGGCAGAAAGCCAAGCGCGCACGCAGGAGGGCGATGGCCCAGCGTCAGCGTGAACTCGCTGATACGGGGAAGGTCACAGCGGTGGCCTCGGCCAATGACGCGCAGACCCAGGTTTTTTCACAGACGATGCTGCATTCTTTGGTTGCCGAGCAACTAGCCGAAAAGGTTGCCCAGGCCAATGCACGTCTAGGTAAGAACCACCTTGGTGGGGGATCGACTGCGCTCTTGCCTCAGGCCCAGGCGGACGGTGACAAGGCCCAGGCCCCAGCCCCGCAGGTACAGTCCGGTCACGCTCATATGGATGCGACTGTCGTTCGCGGGGAGCGCCTCTTCTCAGGGTCTCCCGATGCTGATGAGCGCAATCATATTTACGCCGGTCCCGGTGACGAAGTTCTGGCAGAACGCGAAGCTACGGCGAAACGTCACGAAGAAGAAACAACTCGTTTGAACAGCGGACCTCGAGTGCCCGAGGATGCAGTGCGTCCGCAGCGCCGCGATGTTCAAGAAGACTGAATTGAGGAAAACAACATGAAGATCATTCGAACCCGTGATCGTGCAACGCAGCTCGAACACCTTGCACAGGCGCAACAGTCGGCACCCAGCGTGAATTACAGTGACGACGAGTGGCGTGATCGCCTCACTCCCCAGCAGTACTTGGTTCTTCGTCAAGCCGGGACTGAGGCGCCGTGGACAGGTGAGCTGCTGGATGAACACCGCTCGGGTACCTATCTGTGTGCGGCATGTGGCGCTCAGCTTTTCCCCTCGTCAACGAAGTTTGAATCGCATTGCGGGTGGCCGAGTTTCTATGAAGCGCTGCCCGGCGCAGTGAACTATTTCGAGGATATTTCCCACGGAATGCGCCGCATCGAGGTGCGCTGTGCAAGCTGTGATTCTCACCTGGGGCACATTTTTGATGACGCACCGAATCAGCCAACGGGGAATCGTTTTTGCATGAATTCCGTGTGTCTACAATTTGTCCCTGACCCTGTGGCATAGTGGGGGAGTGCTCTCCCATCTTCGTGCGCTTCTTTCACGCGTTCCCGCGCCCATTCTAATTGTTGGTGCTGCACTTAGCGCGTATAGCGGTGCGGCCGTTGCGGTCCTGATTTTTGGGTCTGTCCAGCCCGGTGCTGTGGCATGGATGCGTGTCTTCATCGCCGGGATGATCTTGTGTGCGTGGCGACGCCCCTGGCGTGTGGGCCTGAGCGCTAAGGATCTTGTTGAGTCCGCTTGTTTCGGCTTGGCGTTGATCACCATGAACATCACGTTCTTTGAATCGATCACATATTTGCCCCTAGGTCCAGCCGTCTCAATGGAGTTCATCGGACCGGTTGCTGTCGCAGTGATTCGTGGCCGAGGTTGGCTTCCGCGCCTTGCCGCATTCCTTGCCTTGGCGGGGGTCGTTGCTATTGGCGGGCTTGGCCTCGACACCAATGATCCAGGTTTTATTCCCGGGCTGAAATGGGCGGCCTTGTGTGCTGTAGCGTGGGCGGTCTACATCCTTTTGGGTCAGCGTGTGGCATCGAAGCGCTCGGGAATCACCAATCTTGCTGTCGGTTGTGCGCTCAGTGGGCTGATACTTTCACCTTTCATGGCAAAGTCAGCGTTACCGGCACTCACTCAGCCTTGGCTGCTTGGGATTGTCGTGCTTGTTGCGGTCCTATCCACCATCATTCCCTGTTCCTTTGAAGCCATTGCCATGCACAGGATTTCTGCGGCAGATTTTTCGCTTTTTACTGCACTTTCTCCGGCCTCGTCGCTGCTGATGGGTGTCATCATCCTCTGGCAGATCCCTACGCTGTGGCAGATTCTGGGGCTTGTTCTCATTTCGGTCGCTGTTGGAATTGCTTCAAAGGATTCCTCGAAGGAAGATGAGCTTCTTGCCGAAGAGGTGCGTGAGCTAGTTGAGGGAGGATCGTGAGCAGCCGAACACTCGCGGGAATAGCAAACCGCATTCCCGCACAGGTATTGATCGTTACCTCGGCTCTCATCCAATACAGCGGGGCTGCCGTCGCAGTTTTCGCCTTCTCTGTCGTTGAACCGGCCTCGGTCGCATGGTGGCGCGGTTTCGTTGGTGCGCTGGTGCTGTGCGCGTGGGTTCGTCCTTGGCGAGGCCTCGACCGCGCAACCCTCAAGGGAGCCTTTTATTTCGGTATCGCTCTGGTCTGTATGAATTCGTGCTTTTACGAGGCCATCTCCCGTATTCCTTTGGGGGCGACAGTATCCCTGGAATTTCTTGGCCCCGTGGCGGTTGCGGTGTTCCGAGGCCGCGGATGCGCACCGCGAATTGCCGCATTTTTTGCGTTGTGCGGAGTCTGCGCCATTGGCGGTCTTGGCCTGGATTTGAGCGATCCGCAAACGCTTCCGGGATTGGCCTGGGTGATGGGGGCTGCGGCCTCGTGGGCAGGATATATCGTTCTTGGACAAAAGGCCGCGTCTTCAAGCTCCGCGATGACTAACCTTTCGCTGGGGTGTGCGTTCAGCGCCTTGATCTCTGCGCCAATTCTGGCCCCGGGGGCAATGGCTGCGTTCAGTGATCGAAAGGTCTTAGTCGCGGTCATTGCCTTGGCATTCTTGTCAACGGTTTTCCCATACAGCCTTGAAGCCATGGCGATGAAGCGGGTTTCTGCAGCGACTTTTGCCTTGTTCACAGCGCTTCTTCCCGCGACCTCGGCTCTGATCGGCTTGGTACTTTTGCGTCAGATTCCTAGCCTGTGGCAATTGGTTGGTCTGGTGTGCATTTCAATTGCCGTGGGGATTGCCTCGATGGCTGGGCGCGCGCACCCCGATATCAATGGGAAAGAAGCAGTCGCGGAATCTGTCGATGTTCAGGGCATAGAAGAAACAGAAAACTAGAAAAGCGCAAAAGAAGTAGGCCCAGGGGGACTCGAACCCCCAACCTACGGATTAAAAGTCCGCTGCTCTACCATTGAGCTATAGGCCCGCGGGTAATCCCGCTGTGTGGCCCATCGGGTGGACCAACCCCACCATCTTACTGGTAGGAGAGCAAATGGGCGAACCGCAACGCATCCCAAGGCGTCCGGCGATCTTGGACTACGCGCAAACAGAGGCAATTGTTGGTGCTCCAGATGTCGCCGATTCTTCTGTTCTTGCTCACTCAACTGCTTGGGCGCTGCTGGGTGTGGGAGATGAAGATTTTGATGCCGAGGCCTTGCGTCGCCTTCGCGAGCTGCTCTCCACCGGTGGAGTTCCTCTAGTTGCCGAGCTGTGGTCGCAGAGCCCTGATTTCACTCTTCCAGGCGCGCTGTGGCGCGTGTACTTGTTCAGAGAGTGGTTCCACCGTGACCCGCTCACGGTTGCTGATCTGTACATCTTGGGATTGCATGCGGAGCAGGTCCCCGGACTCGAAGAGCCCATTTACGCGCGTCCTTTAGAAGATATTGTCCATGACGCGGACGCACTTCTGTCCGGAGAAAAACGTGATGATGATCTGGAAGACATCTTTACGGAGCTTGCACATGCAATGCGCATTGTTGCTGCTGGCGATCCCAGAGTGGGAAGACAGTGGATCGATGATCCGCATGATGCTTTGGCGTACGGAGTGACGATGCGTGCGCGGGCACTGGTCATGACCGCTCAAGAGCTCGAAGGTGCTGCCTCCCGAGCGCGCATCGGTGAGTTGGATTGAGTTTTATATTGTGAGCGCGCAGGAATAGAAACCAAGAATTCCTTGTTGAGAACACTGTTAGCCCAGTGGGGGTATTTGTCTTAGAGGAGCTCTCATGACGACCATTGCAATTCTTGGTGGAACAGGTTACGCGGGTTCGCATATTGCAGCTGAGGCGCTTTCTCGTGGCTTCCACGTAGTTTCTTGGTCGCGTTCACGGCCCTCGGAGCCAATCGAAGGCGTGACCTACAACCACGGTGACCTTCTCGATGAGGAGGTCCTTCGCAGCGTTGTCGATGGTGCGGATGTCGTCGTTGGTGCGCTTTCGCCTCGAGGCGCTTTGGATGGCTCTCTTCGCTTCCTCTATTCACAAGTTGCGGACCTCGCTCAGAAGGCTGGAGTGCGCTTGGGGATCGTCGGTGGTGCCGGATCATTGCGTGTTAAAGAGGGCGGACGTACCCTTGCTTCGCTTCCGGACTTCCCTGAGGAATTCCGCTCCGAGGCCGGCCAACTGGCCGCGGTCCTCGAAGATTTGCGCTCGCGCAGTGATGATCTTCAGTGGTTCTTTGTTTCTCCCGCGGGTAATTTCGGTTCCTACAATCCCGGAACCCATACCGGGCACTTCCGCCTCGGCGGTGATGTTCTGCTCACTGATGAGAACGGGGTTTCCGATATCTCTGGAGCGGACTTTGCCCAGGCCTTTGTCGACGAGATCGAAACGCCCACTCATACGGGACAGCGTTTCACTGTCGCCTACTAAATTACCAATCTGGCAAGAGCGTGGGTGCGGGTTTAAGCCCGCACCCACGCTCACTCTAGGTTAGGGTTAATAACGTGACACCCAGCCCTCAGCCCATGCCCCCGATGCGCCTTATTAGCGCAGGCGGTGACCTTGTGTGGCGCTTACGCGACCCGGGTCGTGAGATCCTCCCAGGAGATGTGCTTGACGAGGCTGAGATCGAAGTTCTGCTAGTCCATCGCCCCCAGTATCACGATTGGTCGTGGCCGAAAGGCAAGATTGAGGGACGAGAGACCATTCCCGTTGCGGCTGTGCGTGAGGTCGAAGAAGAAACCGGTCACGTCATCAGCCTCGGCGCTCCACTAACGACTCAGCGCTACCGCCTCGGATCAGGGCAGACCAAGGAGGTCCGCTACTGGGTGGGAACCCTCATGGAAGACAATCCTCATTCTGATCATGGCCTGATCCACCTGCGCAAGCCGGTCCACCGCGCTCCTACGCGGGAAATTGACCAGGCGCGGTGGATGTCTCCTTCGCGTGCGCACGATCTTCTTACTCGTCGCGGGGATCGTCGTCTCCTCAACGAACTTCTCATGCGAGGCCGAAGTGGCGAGCTTGTGACGACTCCTTTGGCTATGTTGCCCCATGCGCGTGCACTTCCAGCCCAGCATTGGGAGGGCGATGACGACGCGCGTCCTCTGTCGCGTACCGGGGTTCGCGAGGCACTTGAACTGGTAGACCTGCTGTCTGCATACGGGGTTCGTCGAGCGATGGCGACCTCTTCTGCGCGGACCCGGCAGACGCTGGGGCCCTGGGCTGCGCTCGCGGGAGTATCAATCGATACTCTTCCCTCACGCGATGGTGCGAATTCTTCCTCTGACGAGGCCTTTGTACGTGCGCTTTTGGCGGACGGTGAACCGCGAGTTCTCTGCACGCCACGCACTATGCTTCCGGGCCTTTTTGATGTTTTTCGTCAATTCACTCCATCTGGTGTGAGGATGAATTTCCCGCTTGATGCCAGGGAGCTTTCCGCGTCTGAGATGGTCATTTTGCACACTCTTCCGGAGGGGAACAGGGTGCGTGTGATCGACATTGAGCGTCACGCACCTCGAGTTGCCGACTAGCTGTTAGCTGGTGCTAGTACGCCGAATCGCGAACAGAACCGCGAAGGGTTTGATCGCCGTTCGCAGCGGCAAGACACACGATCTGTCGGTCGCCCCGCTCCCATGACTCTCGACTGGGAGTCATCCAAATGAGGTCAAGGGCCGAGTCTTCGACACCGCTTCCTACGTAGGGTGTGAAGTCTTTTTCGCATTCGCGTCGTGCTTCCGACTCAAGTTGTGCGGCCTCGGGAAATTCTGATCCCCCAACAGCGGGAAGGGCAAAAACCTCAGCCTGGTGAGGGCGCGAGCAGGAAACAGTTTCCAAAGAGTACGCGCTAGTTGAGGTTGGAATCTGAACGCAGGCTCCGACAGAAAGCCGCATGACAGAAGAAAAACCGCACCCGCTGAGTGTGCTTGCCCCGAAGAAAAGGGCAAGCACACCACAGCAGGTGCGAATGAATGATGCTTTCACTGAATTGGGGCCTCAGACTCCAACGATCAGCGCGCAGACCCAGTAGACAACCGCAGAAACTGCGGCAGCTGCGGGTAGGGTCAAGAACCAGGCGGTCACGATCGATCCCGCAACGCCCCAACGCACTGCTGAGAAACGTTTTGTGCACCCAACGCCCATGATCGAGGTCGAAACAACCTGAGTTGTCGAGATCGGAGCGTGGACGACGTAGGAGCACAGGTAGAGGATCGAGGAGGACACGGCCTCGGAAACGAAACCACGGGCGGGATCAAGGTCGATGATCTTACGGCCGATGGTTCGCATAATTCGGCCACCACCAGCCATGGTGCCCAAGGAGATCGCAAGAGCTCCCGAGATCTTGACCCACATCGGGACGGTCATATCGCCGGTGATGGGATCGTAGATCTGGTGGGTCTCACCGTAGCCGCCCGCAAGAAGGGCCATGACAATGATGCCCATGGTCTTCTGCGCATCTTGGATGCCGTGGCCAAGGGCCATCGCGGCTGAGGAGAAGCGCTGCGCGGCACGGAAACGACGCATGGTGTGGTGGTACTGCGCGTTACGTAGTAGGAAAAGCACGATGCGCATGACGATGTAGCCGACGATGAAGCCAATGATGGGGGAAGCGAACATCGGGATGATGACCGACTTGACGATACCCCACCAGTAGACGGCGGTACCGCTCATCAAGCCAGCTCCGACCATACCGCCAATCAACGCGTGCGAAGAAGAAGAGGGAAGCCCAAACCACCAAGTGACCAGGTTCCATATGCAGGCACCGAGGAGTGCCGCAAGGATGATGACCAGACCCTTTTGCTGCATTTCTACCTGGGTAGATTCAGCATATGGGGAGATCGAAATGATCCCCTCGCCGATGGTCTTTGCAACCGCAGTTCCCATCATGGCGCCAAGAATATTCATACTTGCGGCCATCAAGAGAGCCGCACGAGGAGTCCATGCCTTAGTAGAAACAGAGGTCGCAATCGCGTTCGCAGCGTCATGGAAGCCGTTGGTGTAGCTGAAGAACAGCGCAACGGCAATGACGATGCATACCAGGATCAGGTTAAGATCCACGGCTCAGGATTCCTTCAGTGCAAGGGCTTCGATGACATTGGCCAGATCTTCGAAAGCGTCCGCACATGACTCAAGGCTCTGAATGACATCCTTGAGCTTGATGACCGTGATGGGGTCAAGACCGGAGTCGAAAAGTGCCGTGAGAGTGCGGCGGTACGCCAAGTCACCCTCATTTTCGAGGCGGTTGATCTCGATCCAGTAATCGCGCAGGTCTACGGGGGACTTGAGCGCCGGGATGTTCTTAGCCGTCAGCTCTGCGCAATGAACGATGACTGCGATCTGCTCGTCAAGCAGGTGTGCAATCTGTTCGTGGATACCTGCGATGCCGTAGACGACCAGCATGTCGCCGGCTTCGTCAATGAAGTCCATGCAGTCATCCAAGTGGGATGCAAGAGACTGAAGGTCTTCGCGGTCAAAAGGAGTGATGAAGGATGAGTTAATCCGTTGGAAGATTTCGTGGTTGAGCTCGTCGCCCTGGTGTTCGACGCCATGAAGCTGGTCGCGAAGTGCGATTCGCTCTTCGGGGGAAGCGGCGTAGATATGCGAAAGAATTTCGACTCCCTCGACAAGCTTGCTCGCTTGCTGGGTGAAGAATTCGAAGAAGTTTGGGCCCTGCGTTCTGTTCCGGATCCCCATAATGTTCCTCCGATTGTGTTGAGACTGCCTCAAGGCAATCGTCATCCATTACACACTGGATATTCAAGTTCACTTTAGGGTGAATCTCCTGTTAAAGAATGTGTCTATTGCCACATCTTTGTGAATGACCGAGATATTGCGGGAAACTGCAAGGAAACGTGGCCATAGTTGACGGAATTGTCAGATTTAAATAGAAAAAGGGACTTTGCGCCCGCGCAAATACCGGTGGGGTAGAGGATGATTAAGAACGTAGATCGGGGCGTGACCACGTCCCAGAATCACCGAGTGCCTCAGGAGGCAAAATGTCCGTGACTGAACAGGATGTGCGCGCAGCCGCTCCGGCGAACGCTCCCGAAGATGTCATCAAGTGGGTTGCTGAGATTGCAGCACTGACCACCCCTGATCGCGTGGAGTTCGCTGATGGCTCCCAGGAAGAGTGGGATCGCCTGACCTCTGAAATGGTCGAGAGTGGCATGCTCACCAAGCTGAACGAAGAGAAGCGCCCGAACTGCTTCCTCGCTCGCTCGAAGCCCTCCGATGTTGCGCGTGTTGAATCACGTACCTTCATCTGCTGTGAGAAGGAAGAGGACGCGGGTCCGACCAACCACTGGG
>CALIEP010000032.1 GCA_938022345.1 uncultured Actinomyces sp. | reverse complement strand
ACACGTTCGTTCCTCCTTCTCCGAGAAGGAAGGAACCTGGATTTCAGACCGCCCGGCCTCGCCGGCGCTCAAGGGATTGGTCCCTGACGCCGCATTCCTCGACCCGAAAGAAGGAAAGATGGAACAGCCCATCATCTCTGGAATTGCCCACGACCGTGGCCAGGACAAGATTACGGTCGCCGGTGTCCCGAACCACCCCGGCCGCGCCGCGATGGTTTTCCAGACGATCGCCGCTGCGGGCGCGAACATCGACATGATTGTTCAGAACATTCCCGTTGCAGATCCGACCCGCGCGAACATCACCTTCACCATTCCCGAGGCCGATGCCCAGGTTGCGCTCGATGCGCTGGAGTCCGCGAAGGATGAGATTGGCTTCAAGGAGGTGCGTTACAACCCGAATATCGGCAAGCTTTCGCTGGTCGGAACGGGTATGCGCACGAATCCCGGTGTGGCCGCACGGCTCTTCGCTGCTCTGTCAGAAGCGGGAATCAATATTGATCTGATTTCCTCTTCCGAGATCCGTCTGTCGATTGTGACGAAGCTGGATGATCTGGATCGCGCAGTTGCCGTTGTTCACTCCGCTTTCGGCTTGGACGCAGAGGTTTCCGAGGCCGTCGTGTACGCGGGTACTGGCCGCTGAGTCGGTCTGTCGCTAATAGAGAGGCTTGAAAATGTCAGGTTTGACTGTTGCTGTTGTTGGTGCGACCGGCCAGGTTGGTCGCGTCATGCGCACGATCTTGGAAGAGCGGGGTTTCCCGGTCGAGACGATTCGTTTCTTTGCGTCCGCTCGTTCGGCTGGTTCGACTCTGCCGTGGAAGGGCGCAGAGGTCATCGTCGAGGACGTCGCAACCGCTGACCTCTCGGGGATCGATATCGCGATCTTCTCTGCGGGAGCTACGGCCTCGCGTGAATACGCACCCAAGTTTGCGGCAGCCGGCGCGGTCGTCGTCGATAACTCCTCTGCGTGGCGCAAGGATCCCGAGGTCCCGCTGGTTGTCTCCGAGGTCAACGGTGAGGACATTGCGAAGCGCCCCAAGGGAATCATTGCGAACCCGAATTGCACGACCATGGCCGTCATGCCCGCAATTAAGCCACTTGCCGACGTCGCAGGCGGTATCGATCGCCTGACGGTCTCCTCCTATCAGGCGGTTTCTGGCTCAGGCCTCAAGGGTGTTCGCGAGCTTATTGACCAGGTCCGTGGAGCTGCTGATCAAAATCTTGAGGGGCTCACGACCGACGGTCGTGCCGTTGATTTCGGCACCCCTGAGGTCTACGTCGCGCCTATCGCTTTCGATGTCGTGCCTTTGGCAGGTTCGATTGTCGATGATGGCAGCTTCGAGACCGACGAAGAGCAGAAGCTTCGCAATGAATCGCGTCGCATCCTCCACGTCCCGAATCTTCTGGTGAGCGGGACTTGCGTGCGCGTGCCGGTCCTGACTGCTCACACCATGACCGTCCACGCTGAGTTCCCCGCTTCGATTTCTCGTGACGAGGCCGTGGCTGCGCTCAGCAGTGCTCCCGGCGTTCGCGTTGTCGACGTCCCGACCCCGCTCGAGGCCGCGGGCGAGGACGATGTCTTCGTTGGCCGTATTCGTCAGGATCAAGCGGTTCCGGATAACCGCGGAATCGTGTTTGTCGTCAGCGGAGATAATCTGCGCAAGGGAGCGGCTTTGAATGCGATTCAACTAGCAGAGTTGGTAGCTCAAGAACTGCTTGGCTGAGCGCTCAAAGCTGCGTTTCATTAGACAGAAAAAGGGGTTGGAGACGGAAAGCCGTCTCCAACCCCTTTTGAGTTTTGGTGGTGTGCGCACCTATCACACACCGTGTTTAAGCATCAGTCGTTGTGAGATTCCTGGTGCTTCTTGGCCTCGGCGTGAACCTCTTCCATGTTCAGTGCTTCTGCCTGAGAGATCAGGTCCTCAAGAGCAGCGGCCGGAAGAGCACCGGAGTTACGGAAGATCAGGACACCTTCGCGGAAGATCATCAGGGTCGGGATCGACGAAATCTGAGCGGAAGCAGCAAGTTCCTGCTGCGCATCAGTGTCAACCTTGCCGAAAACGATGTCGGGGTGCTTCTCCGAGACGGACTCGAAGATGGGGCCGAACTGACGGCACGGGCCGCACCAGGTCGCCCAGAAATCAACCAGGACGATCTTGTCGGAATTAACGGTCTCGCTGAAGTTTTCAGTGGTGAGCTCGATGGTACTCATTGAAGGGCACTCCTTTGATTCGTGTTGGGGCGCGTGCCCCGCTTCATGTCCAGCTCAACGGTTCGTGCCGGCCACTTATTCCCTGATCCTATCGAAGTTAGCTGATTCACACGATGTTAAGCACTGACGGGGCAACGCATATACGAATTATCGCGAGCGTCCCTTTCTGGCGTTGCTGCAGTCGAACCTTCCTGAACTGCGGTGGTAGATCCCGGGCGTTCAGCTGAAGAGGGAACCTCAACATCAGCCCCTATGCCTCGCAAGACGAAGGCTTGGACAGTGCGGATTGTTGCTTCGCGGGTCTGAGGGTTGGCTGGAAGACGATTCCCTGCAAGGCATGAATGAATGAGTGGAATCAATACGTGGGGGTTTTGCCGCGGAATTGCACCTGTTTCCATGCAGCGCGCAAGGATTTGCAAGAGCCGCGTCGAAATTATCGTCGCATGATCGTGCAGGTGCGCAGAGTTTTCACGTGAAACTTGAGTGCGCAGATTAAAGGTCGAGTTCAGGTGATAACGGGTGGTTATCTCCAAATGCGCACGAATATAGATGCGCAGTTGGGCAAGCGGATCATCAACTTGATCAAGCGCTTCTTGGAGTTTTTGGGAGAACTGCACCGTAACCCGGCGCATGAATTCCAGCAGCAGGACTTCCTTGTCGGGGAAGTGGTTGTAGACCGCGGTGCGTCCAACCTTTGCCCGCGTAGCGATCTGCGACATGGAGATTGAATCGAATGGCTGCTCAGCAAGAAGGCTTGCAAGTGCATCAAAGAGACGGTTGCGCGTGAGCTCGCGATGGTCGGCCAGCGAATCTCCAATAATTTTCGGCATAAAGCTATTCTGACAGAAATTCTGGATCTGTCTTGATCATTCGCCGATTCACATGGATTTCCCAGATGAGAACTGATTGATTGCCGCCTGGACGATGGGAAAATCAGCAGGAATCCACGGTAAATCCATCACGTGATCAAGAGGAGTCCACCGTAACTCGAGATGCGAGGCTCCCGGTGTCAAGGTTTGGGTGGGGTCAGCAAGGGTACATCCCCACACTGCCATCACCCGACCGTTGAGGATCGGCCACCACTTCCCCTCGGGGGTGAGGACCGGTTCAGCGATCCTCAGTGCACACCCCAGTTCTTCGTCGATTTCGCGGACGAGGCCGTGCAGGGGGTCTTCCCCTTCCTCAACCTTTCCGCCGGGGAGCTCGAAGAGGCCTCGTAAATCTTCCGGGTAGGAGCGCGAGGCGCACAAAAGCGCGCGTGGGTGGGGGAGGCGATCGAAGATCGCAGCGGCAACGACGGGGCGCGGATTCGGTGAAGTCACGCCTTTAAGTCTAGAGGTCATGCTTTGGACTGCAGGCGGGGGAGCCGCTATGATGAACGAGTTGTGCCGGTCATACCGATTGGTATCAGGCGCTTCGCGGGCGTAGTTCAATGGTAGAACTTCAGCTTCCCAAGCTGACAGCGCGGGTTCGATTCC
>CALIEP010000031.1 GCA_938022345.1 uncultured Actinomyces sp. | reverse complement strand
GGTGTGGCCTCCCCGGCGGGGAGGCCCCCCCACTACTCATGTCCGTCAGACTAACGACGGCGACGCTCGCGTACACGCACCGAAATCTGGATGGGGGAGCCCTCAAATCCAAAGTCTTCGCGCAGACGACGCTCAATGAATCGGCGATATCCGGGATCCAAGAACCCGGTCGTGAAGATGACGAAACGCGGAGGCATGTTCGACACCTGGGTCGCGAAGAGAATTCGAGGTTGCTTCCCGCCACGAAGGGGGTGCGGATGCGCTGCAACCAGCTCACCCAGGAAGGCATTGAGGCGGCCTGTGGGGATGCGGGTTTCCCAGCTATCCAGTGCAGTTTCCATCGCACGTGTCAGACGGTTAATATGCCAGGTGGTCTTCGCTGACACGTTAATTCGAGGTGCCCATGAGACTTGAACAAGTTCTCGTTCGAGCTCTGAACGAAGCTGTGCTTGGCGTTCTTCATCGACCAAGTCCCACTTGTTGTTGATAATGACGACCGCGCGGCCAGCATCAACTGCCTGCTGCACAACTCGAACATCTTGCTCTGTCAGCGGCTCTGAAGCGTCGAAAAGAATCAACGCAAGCTCTGCCTTCTCAAGGGCGGCTTGGGTTCGAATCGACGCATAGTAATCAGCACCCGTTGTTCGGTGCATCTTGCGGCGAATGCCCGCGGTATCGACGAACCACCATTGCTGCCCGTCAAGCTCAATGAGCTCATCAACTGGATCACGAGTCGTACCGGCAAGCTTATTAACGACAACACGTTGAGAACCCGCCAGAGCGTTGAGCAGCGACGATTTACCGACGTTCGGACGTCCGATTAGAGCAACTCGACGGGGACCACCCGAAGGCAGCGCCGTAGCCACGGAAGATACTTCAGGAAGCACAGCCATCGCCGCATCGAGTAGATCACCGGTGCCACGACCGTGAAGTGCAGAAATAGCGTAGGGTTCACCCATTCCGAGTGACCACAGGTAGGCCGCTTCAGCTTCTTGCATCGCTGAATCAACCTTGTTCGCCGCGAGAACGACAGGCTTACCGCTCTTACGAAGCATAGAGACGATACGTTCATCCGTATCTGTCATGCCAACAGTCGCGTCGACAACGAACAGTACGGCATCTGCCAGATCAACCGCGATTTCTGCCTGTTCTGCGACCGATCGATCAATGCCCTTGACATCAATTTCCCAGCCGCCAGTATCAACAAGAGTGAAGTGACGACCAGTCCAATCGGCAGGATAAGAGACGCGGTCTCGCGTAACACCAGGGGTATCTTGAACGACCGCTTCACGTCTGCCGATAATGCGGTTCACCAATGTTGACTTGCCGACATTGGGTCGCCCGATCACTGCCAGAACAGGAAGACCGAATTCGCTGTCCTGAGAATCAGAATTATCGAATTCTCCGTTGAGCAGGGCAAGATCTTCGTCATCAAGCTCAAACTGGTCAAGGGAGTCACGCATGGCGCGTGCACGAAGCTCTGCTTGACCTTCGTCGAAGGCTTCTGTGTTCTCGAGGTATTCTTCAGTCACGTCCTTATCCTATCGGTAGTCGGGTGATGACAAGCGCGTTACAGGCGCGCGCGAATGTCTTGTTCCAACACTTCACGAGCGACGGGAACATCGTTATAGACGTGCTTGATTCCCTGGATATCTTGATACCATTCGGCACCCTTTCCGGAAATGACGATGATGTCTCCCTCATCTGCCGCGAGAATTGCCTGACGGACTGCGTCGCGGCGGCATGTGGTTACTTCAGTGACGTCATGGAAATCAGGACGAACACGGCGAATTCCGTTGAGGAGTTGCTGGCGAATAGATGAGGCATCTTCAGTACGCGGATTCTCATCGGTTACCCATAAAACGTCAGCAAGTTGAGCGGCGATTTCCGCTAGTGGCTCACGTTTGGTCGCGTCGCGATCGCCATCGGTTCCAAACACTAAAACAAGCTTGCCACGAGTTAACTCGCGGACGGATTTGAGGGTCCAATCGAGTCCCTCTGGGGTATGTGCAAAGTCGACAATGACAAGTGGTTGTGCGCCTGGATCGGGATTGACGGAGGTCATACGACCGGGAATCTGTTCCGCACCTTCAAGTGCCGAAACTGCAGCTTCGAACTCACATCCCAACTGCAGTGCTGCAACCAATGCAACGACGGCGTTTTGGACATTAACTTCACCGAGCATCGGCATGCGAATGAGGCGTTCATCGCCCTGAGGGGTCACCAGATCAAAGGTGACAGCGGGGATTGCGCGATCGAAGTTGATGCGTCGAACAGTCCAATCGGCCTCGCGATGGGAAAAAACCGAAACTGTAGTAACGGGCACTTCGCTTTCTTGAGCCAAACGAAGGCCCCACTCATCATCAATACAGACGACACCGCAACGCGAGTGCGCCGGAGTGAACAAACTCTTCTTGGCCTCGAAGTAATGCTCCATGTCACCGTAGTAATCCAAGTGATCATGTTGAAGATTCGTGAACGCAGCGACATCAAAAATAATGTCATCAACACGGTTCAAGCTCAGCGCATGCGCTGACACCTCAACAATCGCTGCGCCACAATCTTTTTCGCGAGCAAGAGCAAGAATTCGCTCGACTTCAGGGGCCTCGGAAGTGGTTTTCTCTGAATTGATCACGAGGTCGCCAATACGAATCTCAACAGTCCCGCACAGTGCAGGATCGTTAAAACTACTGCGCAGAATCGAACGTAGAAGATAAGTCGTTGTGGTCTTCCCATTTGTTCCCGTTACGGCAGCAGTTTTGAGTGCCGAGGCCGGATGGCGATAGATATTCGCCGCGATAGTTGCGCTCGCACGACGCGGATCCGCTACGACAACAATCGGAATATCTGCGTTCATTTCACGCGCGCGTTCAGAGCCTTCACGATCTGTAACAACTGCTGAAGCACCTGCTTCGACGGCGGCGTGGAGGAAGCGGATACCATGCTGGACCAGTCCAGGAATCGCAACAAAAACCCAATGATCGTCAATATCAATCGAGGAAACGCTGACACCAGAAACGGGCTGTTCTGTATCTGGGCACAGCGACCAATCAAGCCCCTGAACCCCCTCGAGTGCCTCAGAGAGCGAAATTGGTGACGTAATCGGACGAATATCGGTGGCATAAGTCATGACTTTTAGGTTATCCGCTTGCTCCGCGAAAAGCTTCTTCATCGACACGTCAACACAAAATTTCTCTAAAATGAGGGCATGTATGTCCTGACTCGTGAAGATGCACGTCGCCGTTCAACCGTCGTTACAGTCCGCCACATTGATGTCACACTTCACCTTGAAGAAGCGGCAACTGAGAAAAGCTCGTACCGCGTTCTCTCGCGCATGAGCCTTATCTCTCAGGAACCGACGCTCTTTGTCGATGTCGCTGGTGAGGTCCAGACGGTTTCGATTGACGATGTTCCTTTAGTACCCGATCAATTCACCTACGACGGTGAACGCCTCGATATCAGCGCAGTTCCGACCAAGCGTGAGGTCACGATTAGCGTTGAAGCTGATTGTCGTTTTTCGACAACAGGGGAGGGGCTGCATCGCTATCGCGATCCCGAGGATGGACGCTACTACCTTTACACGCAATTTGAGCCTGAAGATGCCCACCGCGCGTGGCCTTGCTTTGATCAACCTGATATGAAGCCCACGTGGACTTTCCACGTCTATGCGCCTTGCGAGTGGGTTGTC
>CALIEP010000030.1 GCA_938022345.1 uncultured Actinomyces sp. | reverse complement strand
CTTCCCGGGGCGAACCTTTACGCGCGTGTCATCGGTGCCGATATCGCGTCTAGACATGTGCGCCTCGATTCTCCATCATGCTCTGCCACATAGATTCAAAATTCGGGAGAGTTTTCGAGGTGCACGCGATATCGTCCACGCTCACCCCATCGATGACCAATCCAACGATTGCCGCGAAAGTTGCCATCCTGTGGTCGGCGAAGGAACGCAGTTTGGCGCCATGAAGAGGGCGTGGCCTAATTGTGAGGCCATCGTCAAAAACTTCGACGCAGCCGCCCAGGGAGCGAATGGAGTCCGCAATGGCTTCCAAACGATCAGTCTCATGCCCGCGAAGGTGCGCGATTCCGCTGAGGGTAGATGGAGTTTGTGCAAAGAGTAGGAGCGCAGCAAGGGTTGGAACCATCTCGCCCATTGCGGACATATCGCAGGTGATCCCCTGGAAAGTCCCGGGGCCTTGACCGTCAACAACCAAGGTTCCGTTTTCGCTTCCTTCGACAAGCAATCGGGTGTCAATCCCCATGCGTTCAAAAAGTTTTGGCCACATTGCTCCCGGCTGTGTGGAGTTCACAGGCCAATGAGGGATAGCAAGACTTCCGCCGCTCAGGATTCCAGCGCACAAGAAGGGACCCGCATTCGAAAGGTCCGCCTCGATTTTGATTTCCGAGGCCGTAGGCTTTCCTTCCTCAATCTTCCACTCGCTTTGGCTGATTTTTGACCAGGTAATCCCGGTTGCTCGCATCATGTCCAAGGTCATGTTGATATGAGGAAGAGAGATCAGTTCTTGCTCGCTGCGAATGGTGGCTCCGCCAAGGAGAGGAGCGACCAACAGCATTGCAGAAAAGAACTGAGATGACGCCGAGGCATCAACGGTGACCGTACCGGGGTGGTAGCGCAGTGGCCCCTTAATGGTGAAGGGGAGGTGACCGTGCTCTGAGTGATAGGTGATGTGTGCCCCCAGATTTTCGAGGACATCGAGAAGGGCGCAGAGAGGGCGCGCATAGGCTTGTTTGTCGCCATCAAAGCGCGTGGGGATTGGGGAGAGTGCAGCTAGGGGAGGAAGAAAACGCATGACAGTTCCTGCAAGGCCGCAGTCGATCTGCCGTTTTTCTTCGGTAGCTGAGCCGATTTCCATTGGTATCACGCGCGCCGACATCTCACCAAGAAATGAGATCTGCGCACCTAAGGTTACTAGGGCCTCGGCAAAGAGATCTGTGTCCCTCGAACGCAACAGCCCGTGGATGGTGCAGGGTGAAGAACCGGTTGCTGCAAGGTAGAGAGCTCGGGCAGTTTGAGATTTTGAGCCTGGGATTTCAACCTGAGTGTTAAGTGGCTCGTGTACGCGCGGTGCGTCCCAGTGCCTCACTGTCCTAAGCCCGCTGCAATCGTCTGCTGAGAAAGTGCGTGGCGTTTCTCATTGCGACGCCAGGCAGCGCTTGGACGGCCGCGTCGGTCCATCCCCGCAAAAACAAGCCCTGCACAATTTGCAAGCTTGAGGCCAAGGGACGTGCGATCCTAGTGATTAATAATCGCCATGGGAAGAGCGATCCCTGCCAGGAGGGCAGCCGAGGTACGGGGGGCTTTGCCAACGGTGAAAGTGATGGAGGCAGCCAAGGCTACGCCCGCACTGATGCGTGCGGCGGAACGCAAGTAGGGGTCGATGTCATCGATCTGTGTCGAATCCTCAACTTTGTTGAAGAGCGGGCGAAGTCCTTCGAGTTTAGCTGCATGCTGATCGGGGTGGATCAAGGCGTCAAGTGCGTCTAGGGCAAGGGGCGCAACCAACAGGGGACGAGCGATACCGCGAAGAATAGACATAGCCCTATTGTGTCAAAAAATACTCAGGTACACCGGTTTCCACGTCGAGAAAAATGGGCAATTTTGGCTGGGGTTGGAATATGGAGCGGAATAATTAGCAATCGCAAGCGTTGATGTGGATATGCAAAGCGATGTGAGAGTGGCTCAGCGCCCACGGGTTAGGGGAAGGCACAAGCCTCGCCCTGATTTTGCGCGTCCACTTTCCCATCCTAGGTATTCGCGATTAGCCTTGACATCGATGAGTGATACACAAGAAATCAGTCAAGAGGAAAAGGACCGGCTTTTTGCCGAACAAGCGCTTCCTCTGGTCGATCAGCTCTTCGGTGCGGCGCTGGGGATGACGCGCAATCGTGCCGACGCAGAAGATCTCGTTCAAGAGACCTTTATGAAGGCCTACACGAAGTTCCACCAATATCAGCAAGGAACGAACATTAAGGCCTGGCTGTATCGGATTTTGACGAACACGTACATTACCCAGTACCGCAAGGCACAGCGTTCACCACAGCGAAGCGGTGGTGAAGACGTTGAGGACTGGCAGTTGGCAGCGGCTGCCTCACACGACGAAAAGGGGCTTGTCTCGGCGGAAGCTGAAGCTCTGGATAATATTCCGTCAGCTGAGCTTCGTTCGGCTCTTGAAGCTTTGTCTGAAGATCAGCGTGTAGTCGTACTTCTGTCTGATGTTGAAGGTTTTGCCTATAAAGAAATTGCCGAGATGCTTGACATTCCCATTGGGACTGTCATGTCACGGCTTCATCGAGGGCGAAAGAATCTTCGCGACAACCTATCTGAACTTGCTGCGGAATACGGTATTGGGGGACACCATGCAGATTGATGATCATCGTGCTTGTCAGGAATTACATGACCACCTCTATGAGGTCATCGACTTTCTTGACCGAGAGGGCTGCCAAGAGCACATCACGACTGACTGCCTGAAGGATCCCGCTCTGCGTGCGCAGCTGCTTGAACACATTTCACGCTGTTCCCACTGTCAGGAATCGATGTACACCGAGCGTTATGTTCGCTCGCTACTGGCGCACTGTCTTGATGAGCCCGCGCCTGCGTCTCTTCGAGCACGGATTGTCTCCAAGACTTGCGTGACGGTGAGCTGGAGCCCGACAGAATCGTGAGTTTCGACTCGCAGGGTGCTCTCTGTTTGGAGAAACGCTGTGGGTGTGAAAAACTGTACAGGTTGGATATCTCAGTTTTAGAGGAGACGACAATGTCGAAGAGGGGTCGTAAGCGTCGCGATCGTCGTAAGCACGGCGCGAACCACGGCAAGCGTCCTAACGCCTGAACCGTGTTTTAAACGGGTGTGGGGTCCGATGCATCGCATCGGACCCCACAGTTTTATCTCCGCTGGATTTTTAGGATTCGGCTTCTTGGGCGCCAATCCACTCAAACCATCCTTGATGCAGAACAAGCCAAGCCATCAGTGCAAAGCCAGATTGTCCGGGTATCGATGCCCCACGGGCACTGCGTACGGATGAAGACGCCATATCTTCAAACCACTGGTCATGAGCGACGAGGGGAGTATAGGTATCAACAAAGGGGATATCTCTGCGTTCACACACCTGTTGACACGACAGTGAAAGTTCTTTCACTGCAGAGGATTGCACACCGGCAAGAGGAGGCGGGCCAACGACCATCGAGGGGATCCCCAAAGTTGATGCCCGGTCAGTAATATTCGCCAAATTGAGACGCGATCGTGGAGTCGAAATCCCGGCCGGAATATCACTGCACCCAACAGCAATAATCAGCGCGCAAGGCTCGTCGGGAGCAAAGCGATACACGACCTCATCCTCCCAGCGTGCAGCAAGCTGCGAGGTCGTTTCTCCCGGAACAGCCAAGGTCATGACGGTTGGCGGAGAAGGGAACTCGGAGCGTGCCAATACCCGCCCAACCCAACCGAGGCCTCGGGGATCTCCCATGGGGGTAATGAGTTCATCGCCGATAATACAGATTCGCATGACGTCCCCTATGCGAAGGCCCGGCGCATGAGCTCCGCGGCCTGTTCACGATGCAGGCTTGCTCGCCCGGCGGCGGTGGTTGCGCTCTCTGGACGAGAAACCAGAGTAGGTGCAATTCCGAGCTCGGGGAACAAATTCAATGCGAAGTGAGGCCAGATTCCCTGGTTCTTTGGCTCATCTTGGAGCCACAGGATTTCGGCATCCGGGAATGCAGACAGAACCTGACGGAGCTCCTCAGTAGGAAGCGGATAGAGCTGCTCAACGCGAATAATCGCCGTATTCCACGCACCGCGCTCTTCCCGCTCATGGATCAGGTCGTAGTAGATCCGTCCCGAGCACAAAATCACTCGCGAGACACGGTTTGTCTCTACCCTCGAATCGACTTCGCCGTACACGGGAGTGAAAGATCCGGTGGTGAATTCCTCGAGACGTGATGACGCTGCATGCAGACGCAGAAGCTGCTTCGGGGTGAAGGCGATGAGTGGCTTACGAGGCCTCTTGTAGGCCTGAGTGCGCAGCATGTGGAAGTGGTTCGCCGGGGTAGAGGGCTGAACAATCCACATGTTGTTTTCTGCGGCAAGCTGCAGGTATCGCTCGATTCGTGCAGACGAATGGTCTGGACCCTGGCCCTCTTGGCCGTGCGGCAGGAGCATGACCAAGGACGAACGCTGTCCCCACTTTGTTTCCGCGGAAGAAACAAACTCATCGATGACCGTTTGAGCGCCAATCGCGAAGTCTCCAAACTGCGCTTCCCACAAAACCAAAGCTTCGGGGCGCTCGATCGAGTAGCCATACTCATAGGCCAATACCGCATACTCCGACAGCGGCGAATCGAAAACGTCGAAGTTTGCCTGGTCGGGTGTAAGGAAGTGTAGGGGAGTGAACTCGCGACCGTCTTTGTGATCGTGCAAAACTGCATGGCGCTGGACGAATGTCGCACGCCGTGCGTCCTCGCCCGAGAGACGAATAGGCGTTCCCTCCATCAACAAAGTGCCAAATGCTAGGAGCTCCGCGAAACCCCAGTCAACCGGGGCATGACCAGTTGCCATTTCCTGACGCTTCTGGCACAGCTTCTCAAGCTTGGGGTGCACGGTGAAATCAGGCGGGAAATTCACGTAGGCATCACCAATACGCTCGAGCGCCTCGGGGCTGACTGCCGAAGACCAGCCAATCATCATTCCCGCGCCGGGAAGCTGGCTTTCGGGAACCTGCCACTGATCATCTTCCAAGTGGTGCTCTTGCTGCGGGGCCCAACCGTGCTCACGGGTGTGCTCAAGGATTTCGCTGAGCTCGGCCTCGTAGGCGCGGATTGACGCGCGGGCTTCTTCATCGGTCAACTGACCACGGCCAACAAGGTTACGGATGTAGACCTCACGGGTGGACGGAAGCTGTGAAATGAGCGAGTACATGACCGGTTGCGTCATTGAAGGATCGTCGCCCTCATTGTGGCCGCGACGGCGGTAACAGGTCATGTCGATGATGACATCCTTGTGGAAAGCCTCGCGGAAATCCAAAGCCAATGCAGCCACGCGGACTACGGCCTCGGGATCATCACCATTGACATGGAAGATCGGGACCTGCAGTCCCTTGGCCAAATCGGTTGGGTAGCGCGTTGAACGACCTGAAGCTGGACCGGTTGTAAAACCAATCTGGTTGTTCACAATGACGTGAATGGTTCCGCCAGTGCGGTAGCCGGTCAGCTGAGACATATTGAGAGTCTCTTGAACGACACCCTGGCCAATGAAGGCAGCATCACCGTGAATGAGTAGCGGAACCACGGGAAAATCAGGATCACCCAAGACATCTTGCTTCGCGCGAACAATGCCCTCGAGGACGCCGTCAGCGGCCTCGAGATGCGAAGGATTTGCAGCTAGAGAAATCTTCGTTGCTACACCGTCTTCAGAGGAATAAACGCCTTCGGTACCCAGGTGATACTTGACGTCGCCAGAGCCTTGGACAGTGCGCGGATCCTGATTTCCTTCGAACTCGGAGAAAATCTGGGCATAGCTCTTCCCGGCAAGATTTGCCAGAACATTCAAGCGCCCGCGGTGAGCCATCGCAATGGCAACCTCGTGGATCCCGCGGTGTGCAGCCTTATTCAAGATCTCGTCCAAAAGCGGTATCAGCGACTCTCCGCCTTCCAAAGAAAAACGCTTCTGGCCCAGGTACTTTGTCTGCAAAAACTCTTCGAAAGCCTCAGCGTGAATGAGGGTCGAAAGAATGCGGCGCTGTTCCTTAGCAGAAGGCGCTTCAAAAGGGCCTTCAATGCGTTCTTGGAGCCACTGTCGCTGGTTCGGGTCCTGAATGTGCATGTATTCGATACCGATAGAACGAATATAGGTATCGTGCAGGCGGGCAAGCAGATCGCGAAGCAGCATCTGCTCGCTTCCACCGAAGCCGCCCGTGGGGAATGAGCGATCCAGGTCCCAGACAGTCAAGCCGTAGCTTGAAAGGTTCAAATCGGGGTGGCGGCGGACGCGATAAGCCAGGGGATCGGTATCTGCTGCCAAATGGCCTCGTGAACGGTAGGCATGGATGAGCTCGGCAATACGAGCGGGCTTGCCCTTTTCGCGCTCAAGATCGTATTCGAAGTCCGCTTCCCATGCGTAGGGAGGAACTGGGATATGAAGCGCTGTAAACACGCGGTCATAGAAACCATCGCGTCCGCTGAGTTTGAGATCAAGGAGGCGCAGGAAATCACCCGAAGCGGCGCCTTGGATCACGCGATGGTCGTAGGTAGAGGAGACGAACATCGTCTTACCAATGCCTAAAAGGGCAAGTTTACGCGGGGAAACTCCCGCAAATTCCGCTGGATAATCCATCGCGCCCACACCGATGATGACACCCTGACCATTCATCAGACGCGGAACGGAAGTTGTTGTTCCAATGGTTCCGGGGTTCGTGAGCGTAACCGTCGCGCCCTGGTAGTCTTCAGCGCTGAGTGAGCCGGCTTTCGCGCGTGAAATGATGTCCTGATAGGCCTCGACGAAACCGGTGAAGGTAAGAGTATCGGCCTGATGGATCACGGGGACTACAAGGCGGCGTTCACCCGCGTGCTGAATATCGATCGCCAGTCCAAAACCAACGTGGGCGCGTTCGTCGATAGCTGGCTTGCCATCGTTGAGTGAGTAGCGGACATTCATTTGCGGCATTTCGCAGAGTGCCTCGACAATTGCGTAGCCGATGAGGTGGGTAAATGAAACCTTGCCACCAACCGTGCGTGCGAGGTGTGCATTGATGACTGATCGATTCTCAATGAGGATCTTTGCCGCAATCTGACGTTGAGAAGTTGCTGTTGGGATGGTGAGCGACTCATCCATGTTGCGATCCGTTGCCCGAGCAATGCCCTTCAACACATGGAGTTCGTCTTGGGTTTCTGCCTGCTCTGACAAAGACGAGGCAACTGGGGAAATATGGTGAATACGCGCATAGGGTGACGAGGCCTGGGCGGATTGCGCCGGAGGAGCGGGAGGAAGGTCGGAGCGCGTCACCGAAACTTCCGGCTGCTCCGTTGCCGGATTGTCCTCGTGAGCGGCCAAAGCAGCCTCAGCACTGACGACCGCGGTGGGCTGAGTGGGGAGAGGAGCTTGGCTTCGATGGAGCTGTGCCGGGAGGGTATCACCCTCAAAATAGGCGCGCCATGACGCATCGACACTGAGTGGATCGGTCAACCACTGCTGACGCATTTGTTGAACCCATTCGTGTGAACGTGGGGAATCCGCCACCGTTACACCATCCTTTTCCCTGAACACGCCATGTGAGTCTTGACATTATTTTAGGCCCTCACGTCCAGAATGCCCTTTCCTACGCGGGCCTTTCTCACACTTCGAAGATGGGTGGGTCCAGATAGACTGGAAGAACCATGGATAGTGACAGTTGTTGCCCTGACCAAAGTTCGATGTGTGTTCACCACCAAATGGTGGGAGGCCAGCGTGCTTTTTGATATCGCAATGCTCCTTTTAGGAGTGATCCTCACTGCGGGTACCTTCATCTTTGTTTCCGCAGAATTTTCTCTTGTTGCCCTTGATCAGGCCGTCGTCGAAAGTCGTGCAGCTGCGGGTGACGCCCGGGCACGTCAGGTGGGACAGGCCATTAAGAACCTCTCGACTCAACTTTCGGGTTCGCAGGTTGGCATCACCTTAACGACGATTCTTTTGGGGTATACCACGCAATCGGCGCTCGCGGATCTTCTAACGAAGGCGGGCGTCGGACTCGGGCTATCAACTGCTATTTCTTCGGCTGTTGGAGTGGGTGTCGCGGCGGTCATTATCAATGTGATGTCCATGGTTTTTGGCGAGCTTGTTCCGAAAAACCTAGCACTGGCCCATCCCCTGAAGACCGCGGGACGTATTGTCCCCTTTAACACTCTCTTCACTGTGGTCTTCAAGCCGGTGATTGTTGTCCTGAATTCCTCCGCCAATGGGATATTGCGTCTGCTGGGAGTAGGACCCCAAGAAGAGCTTTCATCTGCACGATCGGCATCAGAATTAGCTGCGATGGTTCGCCACTCGGCCCAAGAAGGGACATTGGATACTTCGACGGCTTCGCTCTTTACGAATTCCATCCGCATTACTGAACTTACTGCCGTGGATGTCATGACCGATCGCGGGCTTCTTAACACGATTCCCGATGATGCCTATGCCTCTGATGTTGTCCGTGCCGCGCACGAAACCGGGCATTCTCGTTTCCCTGTGATCGGCGAAGATCGTGACGACATCATCGGTTTTGTCTCATTGCGCAGGGCTGTTGCGGTTCCCTATGAAAAGCGCGACGAGGTTCCGGTCCTCTCGTCCTCTCTTTTGGCAGATGCCCCGCGCGTCCCTGAGACCTTAGATCTGGCAACCCTTTTGGTTCAGTTGCGTGAAGAAGGCTTGCAGATGGCAGTGGTCGTTGATGAATACGGTGGTGTCTCTGGAATTGTCACTCTTGAAGACGTCGTCGAGGAGATCGTTGGCGATGTTGCTGATGAACACGATCAACGTCGCCTAGGTATTCGTCCTCGTCCTGATGGTTCCTACCTTGTTCCGGGGCGCCTGCGGATCGATGAACTCGCGCAGAAGATTAAGATTTTCCTTCCTGATGATGGGCCCTATGACACTCTTGCAGGCCTGATCATGACTGAGCTGGGAACGATCCCACAGGTTGGAGATCGGTGCGTTGTCGCTGGTGTGCGCCTCGAGGTCATTCAGATGATGGGCAGACGTGTCATGCAGGTGAGCGTTGTTCCGCCCGTTCACGAGGCCGAAGGTGAGGTGCTCCTGTGAATAGCACCCTTGCTTTAGTCCTTACCGTTCTTTTACTAGCGATGAATGCCTTCTTCGTTGCGGGCGAATTTGCGACGACCTCCTCTAGGCGCTCCCAGATTGAGCCTTTGGTGGAAGAGGGAGTTCGAGGATCGCGTTATGCGCTCTTTGCCTTAGAGCACGTGTCCTTAATGCTGGCAATCTGTCAGTTGGGCGTGACCGTAGCTTCAACCTCTTTGGGTGTGGTTGCTGAACCAACTTTTGCCGCAATGGTTGAGGGACCCATGGAAAAATGGGGGCTGCCGTATTCGTGGATACACGTTGTGGGCTTCACCTTTTCTTTGGTCTTAGTGCTGTTCCTCCACGTTGTCTTTGGCGAAATGGTTCCGAAGAACCTTTCAATTGCGAATCCCCAGCGTCTTCTTCTTGTCCTTGCGCCGATTCTGGTCAATATCGGCCATGTCCTTCGCCCGATCATTCACGCTATGGATCACCTGGCAAATTGGTTCTTACGCCTAGCGGGAGTTGAACCAAAGTCAGAGATTTCTGCGACCTTTACCATCGAAGAGATGGCGACCATTGTTGAGCATTCTCAGCAAGAGGGAATGATTGATGATGATCTGGGCCTGCTCTCTGGAACCTTAGAGTTTTCTACTGAGAACGCCTCTGATGTGATGGTTCCGCTGAGCGAATTGGTGATTCTGAGTGCTGAGTGCACTCCCGAGGACGTTGAGAAGGAAGTCGCGCGTACCGGTTTCTCGCGATTCCCCGTTGCCGACAACTCCGGAGTACTGAGCGGATATATTCACCTCAAGGACGTCTTGTATGCCGAGGGAGCTGAGCGATTCGAACCTGTCACTTCATGGAGAATCCGCAAGATGGAAGCGGTTTCGATGGAAGCTGAGGTCGAAGATGCTCTGCGCCATATGCAGCGCGCGGGCGCCCACCTCGCAGAGGTCATTGGGAAGGACGGAAACGTTCAAGGAGTGCTCTTCCTTGAAGATATTCTTGAGCGCCTTGTCGGCGAGGTCCGCGATGCACTTCAACGCGATTCGCTTCCGGGGGCTCATCGCCAAGCATGAGCGCTAGGACACAAGTACCTGCGTGAGTAAAAAATATTTGGGATGATTAAAAAGTTATGACGACACCAGCACCGAACTTACCCACGCGACGCCAGCGCGCCCGCGAGCGCGCGCAGGTTGATGCTGCCCAGGTTCTCCCCGCTGAACCCCTGGGACGAAAGCGCGGTAGAGCTGGTCTCCTTCTTGTGCGTTCCAGTGTTCTTCTTGCTTTAGGAGCAATGACCATTGCGGTTCCGCTCAGTGGTTTTCTTCGTCCCGACGTTTCAATCTCTATTCCTTCGCGTCAGTTCGGCGCAGCAATTGGTTCGCAATCGTGGGCCTCTGATTCTCAAGATGTCCTGCTTTCTTCCGGCCTCAATGCGCAGGTCGATCCTGCCTCGCGATCGCGAGTGCGTTCTCCACTCATGGTTCAATGCGTCGGTGATGGGGGCGGTGCAGCTGACGGTACGCGCACTTTGACGAAGGCGGATACGATCTACTGGCCCCTTCAAGAGGGGACCTACCAAATCACCTCGCCTTTCTCGATGCGCATTTCACCGGTCTCGGGAACCATGCTCATGCATGAAGGCGTTGATATGGCTGCCCCGCTCGGGACTCCAATTCATGCGGTATTCGCTGGAGAAGTGACGGAAGTTTCTGAGAATTCTCGTTCTGGAGCTCTTGTGACGATTCGTCATACGGCCAGTGATGGAAGCGTGTTCTATTCTGCTTACCTTCACCAGTACATGAAGGATATTAAAGTCAAGGTTGGCCAACAGGTTTCAGCAGGCGAGCAAATCGGAGCCGTTGGATCAAATGGCTGGTCTACTGGACCTCACCTTCACTTTGAGATTCACAATTCTTCAGATCAACCGGTTGATCCGGAGGTATGGATGGCGGACCATAAGGCGGTCCACATCGGTAAGGAGTGCTAGGCATGTATCGGGTTGTGGGCGATGGGCCGATTATTCTTGCGCATCGAGGCGGGGGAGCAGAAGGACCTGAGAACACCCCAGAAGCTTTTGAAGCGCTACGTAATATTCAGGTTTACCACGTTGAAACAGACGCACATTTAAGCGCCGATGGTCAGGTTGTTCTCAACCACGATCCCGAGGTTGATCGTACGTATCCAGCAAGCGGAAAAATCCGTGAAATGAACTGGAGCGAGCTGCGCGAATTGCGCGGTGTTGACGGTGGGAGAATGATCCGCTTGGCCGAGGCCTTGGATGAGTTTCCCGACATGTATTTCAATATCGATGCGAAGAGCGAGGAAGTTGCGCTTCCTTTGCTTGAAGTTATTCATGAACATGATGCGCTTGGACGTGTCTTAGTCGCTTCCTTTGACGAATCGCGGCTGCGTCGCTTGCGTCGTTTGGAGCCGCGTCTGGTCACTTCAGTGGGCGTCGGCGCGGTTACTCGTCTTGTTGCAGCTTCACAGCTCGCGCAGCCGGCCAGACGTCTTCTTGTCCCAGGACCTCTTGAAGGGGTCTGGGCGGTTCAAGTTCCTGAGAAGATGGGGGCGATTCGAGTCGTCGATCGTCGTTTTGTCGCTACGGCGCATGCCTTGGGGTGTGCCGTGCACGTCTGGACCGTCAACGAGGAAGAGCAGATGCATCGTCTGCTAGATCTTGGCGTTGATGGAATCATCACGGACTACCCAACAAGGGCTCGCAAGGTTCTTGAAGAACGAGGTCAGTGGCATCCGATTGCACCGGCAAATGCCGAATAGACACCGAGATAGAGAAGCCTAAAGCTTGTGGGAGGTACCTAAGGTGCCTCCCACAAGCTTATCTATGATGGTGTTGCCTTAACGCTTAGGCATCAATGCCTTGAGTGCGGGTTGCCAATTCAATGGTCCGTGCGCGTGCGATTCGCCAGAATGAAATCCCCACCAACACGACGGCCACTGCGATACCTGCGATGCGGACCCAGCCACTGCCGATGAAGATCATCGCCATCGCCGCAAGCTCGGGAACAAGCAACATGAATGAATCCACAATGTAGCGACCGAAACTGGGCATTTCGACGCCGTCGGCCTCGGCCACGGACTTGACCATGAAGTTCGGACCATTGCCAATGTAGGTAATAGCGCCGCATAAAACTGCGCCCAAGGAGATCGGGATCAGGTAGGCCTCGGGAACTCCGGCAATGAGCGTTCCATCCCCGCCCAAGGTCTTTGCCATTCCAAAGAAAGTCATGTAGGTCGGAGCATTGTCCAAGACCGAGGACAAGGACCCCGTGAAGAGGAAGAAAGTTCCGCGGTTGAGGGGAAGAGAAGGCGCAACTTCTTCGAGGACGCGCAATGCGGGGGCCATGGTCGCAAAGATCCCGATGAAGAGTGCAGCAACTTCGGCAATGGGGGACCACTGGAAGGAATTTTCTTCGTAGCGGACCTTTTTATTGCCAATAGTCAGTGAAAGTCCAGCGGCAATAAGCATGACGATCTCGCGCCACGGAACTAACTCGCTGCCGTGCGCATGACCTTCGATGATGGCCTCGGCATCCCATGAGGGTAGGAAGGCGACGGAGCAGATGATCGCTGCAAAGAATAGAAGATTAATTGCACCGTGTAGGCGCAGAGGTTCGATGTCTTCGTTGTCCTCTTCGATAGCCAGCTTGGGCTCCGACGCATAGTACAGGCAATCAAGCGAGTAGTAAGAGAGAAGAAGGATTCCAAGCACGAATGCCCATTCCTTCCACAGGTTCAGCGTCCACGTAAAGGGAACGCCGTTGAGGAAACCAAGGAAGAGTGGCGGGTCACCAAGCGGTGTGAGTAAGCCACCGCAGTTAGCGACAATAAAAATCGTGAAGAGAACGGTGTGGACCTTGTTCACACGCTCGCGGTTGGTGGCAAGGAGGGGGCGGATCAACAGCATTGCCGCGCCGGTTGTCCCAATGAAGGATGCCAGGATGCCGCCAATTGCCAAGAAGATTGTGTTGTTCCGGGGGGTGGCCCGAATGTCACCGGCGAGGTGAATACCACCCGAGACCACATAGAGTGAGAACAGGAGGCAGATGAATTGGAAGTATTCAATCCCCGTGTCGATCAGCGGAGTGCCTCCAGCCTTCCAGAACATCCACAGCGTCGTCGGAACTGCCAAGATCAGTGCGACGGTGAGCTGGGAGGAATTGCGTTCCCACCAGTGTGAGGTGGCAGGAATAAGTGGCAAAACCGCGATAGATGCGAGCATTGCGACAAAGGGAAGTAGAGACCACAGTGGGTATTCCACAAGAACTCCTTGACGGTGAATCTGGTTGGCACACTGCCTCATTCATCCTAGGCTATGGCGTTGCGTTGGGCAGAAAGTATCTTCCTATGCGATCGGCGCGCCTATGATGGAATTCGTCGAGGAGGTTCAATGTCCCAGCGTGTGCGCGATGTCGCGCTACTGATCGTTGCCGGTTTATTTGCGGGCTCACTCTCAGGTTTATTTGGAATTGGTGGTGGAACCGTCATTATCCCCGCGCTCATGGCGGTCGGCTATTCTCAGCGCGAGGCCTCGGCCTCAAGTTTGCTAGCCATCGTTCCAACCTGCTTTTCCGGGGTGATCTCCTATGCGGCGGTAGGCAGAATTGCGTGGATCCCTGCGCTTTTGATGACCACGGGTATGTTGCTCGGTGTACAAATGGGGACATGGATGCTTGCGCGACTGTCTGAGCGCGTTCTGCGTTGGGGGTTCGTCGCATTCATCGTGACATTGATTGTGATCCAGGTTGTGTATATTCCCGCTCGCGAGGGGGTTCTCGACATTACTCTCCCGGTGGGTATAGTGCTCTTCCTACTCGGATGTTTGTGTGGTTTTCTTGCCGGTTTGTTGGGAATTGGTGGGGGAGCAGTTGCGATACCTGGACTGACCCTACTGGGTATGTCTGACCTGGGTGCTCGTGGGGTATCGATGGTCGTGATGCTTCCGGGTGCGCTGAGTGGAACAGTAACGAATTATCGACGAGGCCTTGTCCGCATTGGTCCCGCATTGATCGTTGGCTGCACGGCTGTGTGCGCAGTTCCTTTTGGAGCATGGTGTGCGAGGCTTCTGTCGCCCCGCGTTGATGCCTTGCTTTTTGGTGCGTGGTTTGCGGTGCTCTTGGTGCGTTCCATTATCGTGGCGCGAAAAGTGCCCCGAACAGGATTCGAACCTGCGACCTTTCGCTCCGGAGGCGAACGCTCTATCCACTGAGCTATCGGGGCAACTGCCCCAGTTTATCAGTCTTTAGCCCGAGCTCAAACGCTAGTTAATACCCGGATCAGGCCGTATCATGAAGGGGTTCCCTCTCTTCAACGTGAATGGAAGTTTACATGCGCGTCCATATTGCAACTGATCATGCCGGATTCGAACTTAAAGAACACCTGGTGAAGGTCCTTCGCGATGCGGGATATGAGGTTATTGATCATGGTGCAACAACCTATGATCCCAACGATGACTATCCGCAGATGTGTATCGAAGCCGCTGAAGGTGTTGTTTCAGATCCCGGCTCTTTGGGTGTAGTCATTGGTGGTTCGGGAAATGGTGAACAGATGGCTGCCAACTTGGTCAAGGGTGTGCGCGCGGCACTGGTATGGAACGAAGACATCGCCGTGCTTGCTCGTGAGCATAACAACGCGAATGTTATTGCCGTCGGGGCTCGTCAGCACTCGAAGGAAGATGCCACCCGCTTTGTTTTGACCTTCTTGGAAACGCCTTTCAGTGAGGATGAGCGTCACAAGCGTCGCATCGCGGTGATGGATGCGTACTAATACCCGATTGGGTGCTGTCGCTTAGCCCTGACCGGTAATGGTCAGATAGGCCAACAGAATATTGAGAAGAATAATTGCCGCTGCAATCACAGATGCCACTGCGATTGTCAGCGGCTTATTCACATATTCACCCATGAGCTTCTTGTTTCGCGTCAGATACATGAGCGGAACAATGGCGAAGGGGATACCAAAGGAAAGTGCGACCTGTGAGAGCACCAATGCCCATGTTGGTTCTGCTCCCATTCCCAAGATGATCAGGGCCGGGATGATCGTCACCAGGCGGCGTGCCAACAGTGGGACGTTCACGTGGAGAAGACCGTTCATGATTTCTGAACCCGCGTAGGCTCCCACCGAGGTTGATGCCAAGCCTGAGGCCAGCAGGCCAAGAGCGAAGATGGTGGAAACAGTGCCTCCCAGGGCGTTTGCGATCGCATGGTAGGCGCCTTCGATGGTGTCGGTTCCTTCAACTCCAGACAAAGCCGAGGCAGCAAGAAGGAGTAGTCCAATATTGACGATTCCGGCAATGCTCAGCGCCCACAAGATATCGTGGCGAGTTGCGCGAAGAAGCGCTCGCTTGTGGGGACGTTCAATTTCGGGATCTGTGTGGTGGTCGTTGACCAAGGAAGAGTGCAGGTATATCGCGTGCGGCATGACAGTTGCGCCGAGCATCGAGGCAGCGACCAAGATTGAGTCGGTGCCCTTGAATCGGGGAATCAGCCCGCTTGCAACTTCAGACCACTGAGGGGGCGCGAAGAAAAGCCCCGCTAAGAATCCTGCAGTAATAACGACAAGCATCCCGATGATGACTGCTTCAAAAATATTCTGACGGTGTCCTTGGAAGAGCAGGATAACGATGGATGCAGCGCCAATGATGACACCGGACCACAAAAGGGGAATTCCGAAGAGAAGATTGAGGGCGATTGCTCCACCAATAACCTCAGCGAGGTCGGTTGCAGCTGCGACGACTTCCGCTTGGACCCAGAACAGAATTCGATTGTGAGGACGAAGGCGTTCACCAAGTAGTGTGGGGAGAGATTTTCCAGTGACAATACCCAATTTTGCTGAAAGGTATTGGACAAGCATGGCTGAGAGATTCGAAAGAACAAGTACCCATACCAAGAGATAGCCATAGCGGGCACCCGCAGTGATATTTGCAGCGACATTACCAGGGTCCACATACGCAATTGCTGCAATAAATGCCGGACCCATCAAAGCAAATAGTCGATGCTGCTTGAGACGGTGACCACTCATTTTCTATCTCCACAGATCAAAATCTTCGTATAACCGAACTTTACTCCAGATTTTGTGAGGTGTCACAGAGTTTCAGTGTGGCATGGGAGCAATCGAAACGATTACCCTTAAGTGGTGACTCCAGAAGAACTTGCATCTCATATCCACGACCTTTTGCTTGCTGAGATCGAGCAGGGCAACTTGGCTCTCGAGCCCGCAGACCTTCCCGAGACGGTGAAGGTCGAGAGGCCTCGTAACCGCGATCATGGCGACTGGGCCAGCAATATTGCCATGCAATTGGCAAAGAAGGCGGGAATGAACCCGCGCGACTTTGCACAGATCCTCGTCAATGACCTCAATGAACTCGAGGGCATTGATAGCGCCGAAATCGCTGGTCCAGGCTTCATCAACATTCGTCTTGCCGCTGCCTCTGCAGGCGAGCTTGCCCGCACCATTGTCGAGGCCGGTGGAGCTTTCGGCCGTGGTGAATCCATGAAGGGGCTGCACATTAACTTGGAGTATGTCTCCGCCAACCCCACGGGTCCTGTTCACCTGGGTGGTGCACGCTGGGCGGCCGTGGGAGACTCCCTTGCTCGTCTGATGAAGGCATCGGGTGCGAAGGTGACCCGCGAGTACTACTTCAATGATCATGGTTCGCAGATCGATCGTTTCGCGCGTTCTCTCTATGCACGCGCGATGGGCCATGAGGCACCCGAAGATGGTTACGGCGGCCAGTACATTGCCGATATTGCTGCGCAAGTACGTGAAGACGCTGTCGCAGCAGGGGAGCCCGATCCGGTGACTCTTCCCGAAGAAGAAGCTGTTGAGGCATTCCGTGCACGTGGCGTCGAGCTGATGTTCGATGAAATCAAGCAGCGCCTGCGTGATTTCCGCTCTGAATTTGACGTTTTCTTCCACGAAGATTCGCTTCACAATTCGGGAGCTGTTGACGCTGCAATTGAAACTTTGCGTCAGCGCGGTGAGGTCTTTGACCAGGATGGAGCCGTGTGGCTGCGAACGACCTCTTACGGCGATGACAAGGACCGTGTTCTGATTAAGTCCGACGGCCAAGCAGCGTACTTCGCCGGTGACGTCGCCTACTACCTTGATAAGCGCCGCCGCGGTGCCGATGTTGCCATCTACCTACTGGGTGCAGATCACCACGGCTACATTGGCCGAATGATGGCGATGTGTGAAGCATTTGGCGACAAGCCCGGTGTCAACATGCAGATTCTCATCGGCCAGATGGTGAACCTGGTTAAGGATGGCGTGCCGGTCCGCATGTCCAAGCGCGCTGGAACCATCGTTACCCTTGACGACTTGGTCGATGCCGTTGGCGTGGACGCTGCTCGTTACGCGCTGGTTCGAGTGTCCATGGATTCCAATTTGGATATTGATTTGGATCTATTGGGATCGCGCACGAACGAAAACCCTGTCTACTACGTTCAGTACGCGCATGCTCGTACTCGCAACGTTGCGCGAAATGCAGCTGAGCACGGTGTCACGCGCGATGCTGGTTTTAACCCTGCAGCACTGGATACTCAGGCCGATAGCGATCTTCTGGGCGTCCTTGCGCAGTTCCCTGCGCAAGTTGCACAAGCTGCGGATCTACGTGAGCCCCACCGTGTTGCTCGCTACCTGGAGCAGCTCGCCGCCGCTTACCACACTTGGTATGGGCAGTGCCGCGTTACTCCTCGTGGAGACGATCCGGTTGATGAGGGCCATGTTGCGCGTCTGTGGCTCAATGACGCGGTGACGCAGGTCCTGCGTAGCGGTCTGGATCTTCTCGGCGTTGAGGCTCCCGAACGTATGTGAGCTCAGTCAGATAGACGCAGCTGGCCCCGCAGTTTCCTATGAAACTGCGGGGCCAACCCGTTTCGACCTTTAAATGGATCGCAGATGCTTCGCCGAGCTTGTGCTCAGATCAGGCAAGAGAATCAAAGAGGATATTGAGTCCTTCTCCCATTGTCGGGTGGGCGATGGGGAGCATGCGGAGCTGCTCGTAGGTCATCCCCGCACTCATTGCTACTTGAACGGCGGTGATGACTTCACCGGACTGAGGACCGACAAGCGTTGCGCCCAAAATTGTGTGGGTCTTCGCGTCAACGATTGCCTTCCACTTACCGGTCGTATCGCGCATGGTCTTTGCTCGTGGAATTGCCGCAGTATCGATCGAGGCGACAAGGACATCCAGTCCCTGTTCCTTTGCTTGGGTTTCGTTGATTCCGATACGTCCAAGCTCCGGTTCAGCGAAGAGAGCCCAGGGGATGAGGCGTCCGGCCTTTGAAGTCCGTGGATCATCCAAGGATACTCCGTCCATCTGTTCGCGGATGATCCGGTAGTCGTTCCATGAGGCGTGGGTGAACATGGGCGTACCTGCGCAGTCGCCAGCAGCCCAGACGCCATCGAGATTGGTGCGCAGATGATCATCAACGCTAATGAAGCCTCGTTGATCGAGCGTTACTCCAGCTTCTTCAAGACCAATTCCCTTTGTGTTGGGGATACGCCCTGCAGCAACCAAGACCTTTTCGGCGCTCACGCTACTACCATCCGATAGCTCAACGGTGATCGCACCGTCCTGCTTTGAGCCGGACTTTGCGAGAACACCGGTGAGGATCGTGACGCCTCTATCCTGCAAGCTCTTTTCGTAGATTGCTGCGATATCGGGATCTTCGCGATCAAGGATGTGGGGGCCGGAAGCAACAACTGTCACCTTGGATCCGAAGCTCGTCATCATGGATGCAAATTCGATACCGATGTATCCGCCACCAATGATGACAAGGGATGAGGGGATTTCTTCCACGCGCAGGATATCTTCGCTGTCCCATGCTCCAGCTTCCCAAAGTCCAGGAATTGGAGGATGTGCGGGGCTGGTTCCCAGATTGAGCAGGACTCGCTCGGAGTGGAGCTGGCGGAGTGTTCCATCTTCAAGCTTGACTTCCACGCTGTGCGCGTCCAAAAAACGAGCGCTTCCACGCATGAAATCGATTCCTGGCGCAGCGAAGAATTTCTCGTGTGCGGCAACCATTGCCGAGACGATACCTTCCTTGTGTGCGCGCAGCTTTTCTACGTTGATGTAAGCGCCAGCGGTGCCCTCGATACCGAAGGTGGCGTCGCTGCGAGTATCTTCCATGCGGCGCGCTGCAGCGACTAACGATTTGGTGGGGATACACGCCACGTTAATGCAGGTGCCACCGATAAACTGTCGTTCGATCAGGGCAACCTTCCAGCCTTTTTTGGCGCGATTCATCGCCAGTGACTTTCCGGCCTTCCCGCCTCCAACGACAATGAGGTCAAAGTTCTCCACGGTGTCTCCTTTACTGAGTGGAGCGATCCTTCTTACCTCCTAGAACGAAGGCTGAAACAACATCATTCCAACGAAGAGCTGATGGTGAGGCGCTTCACTTTTATCTCATCGACGCGCGCTTCGTTCGTGCTGTCGGAGCAACGGAGAAGGGATCTTCAGGCCAATGATGTTTGGTATAGCGGCCTCGAAGCTCAGATCGAACCTGATGGTAGGGACCTTTCCAGAAGGACTCAAGATCGCTGGTAATGGCCACAGGACGTCCGGCGGGATCCGTGAGTTCGATGCGCAGTGGAAGTTGGCCATCCATGAATCGGGGAGAATCCGTCCAGCCAAATGCTTCTTGAACACGCAGGGAAACACGTGCCCCCTCGTGATCCCATTCCACGCGCCGCTCGGCGCCCGTTGGGATTGCGATCTGTGTTGGTGCTTGACGCTCAAGGTCCCTATTCAATGGCCAGACCAAGAGGGATGTCAGCGCCTCACCAAGGGATAGCTGTGCTAGAGGACGGCCGTCACTCCACTGATCTGCCAAAAATTGCCCGCAGGAAATCATGAAGTGTTCGTCATCAACAAGAGGCCAGGGATCTCCAAGAAACTCTTGGCATTTGAGAATTCTCAGTCGCAGCTGTGATGCGTTCTGGCTCCACGGTAGATCTGCAACGCTCATCTTTGCCAACTCCGTGAGAGCAAAGGAGCGCATTGCTTCGCGATCAGCATCTGGAACGCGGGTACTGCTCAAAGTCACAGCCCCGAGTTTTTCCTCGGTCACTGCAAGGATTCGACCCTGATCAAGCGTCAGGCGCGAAACAGATTTATGAAGATGGGACGCAGCCGTGCAGGCAGTGTCTTGGTCAAGAGGGAGCGCCGAACGAATGATTCCATCACCGGTGGTTGACTGCAGATCGGCTATTGCAAGCCATGTGCTTCCCTCTAAAGCGGAAGCTTGTGGAAGCGATGCGCCTACGCCAGAAACAAGAAGATATCGGTTACTTCCTTCACGTTGACGCGCAAGACGAAGTGGAAAAGCGCGAGAGACAAAATCTGCCATAGCAGCTGCGACTTTCGCGCGTGAGTGTGTATCCCAGATTGGGCGGGGAGCTTGGCACATACGCGCGGCAGTTTCTTCAATGCGGGCAGCTTGAACACCGCCCAGCGGAAGCGAATATAGACAGCTCAGTAAGTTGCCTCCTTTTGGACGTAAATCTTCAGAGATCACAGCTGCGCAAAGTGCCGCAATTTCTCGTGGAATCTCATCCTCAAGAGTGCTGAGTGCGTGGGCAATGCGAGGGTCCACTGGGGAGAGCGCAAGTGAACGTCCGTGGGGCAGCGCCTGACCGGCCTCGTCAATCGCCCCCAAAGCTTCAAGGGAGGAACGCGCATACTCCTCGAGGCCTCGGCTGGGGGTATCAAGAAGACGGACGGAGGAGAAGTCTGCGCGCGACCAACACGCCACAGAAAGTAGAGGCGGAACGGGGTCGCAGATCGTGATTTCGGGGGAGGGCTGAGACGGGCGCATCGCCCATCCCGAGGATTCCATGGCACGAATACACACTCCAGGACCGAGGCGCCCGGCTCGTCCCGCGCGTTGCACCATAGAAGAACGAGGCGAGGGGACCGTGACCAGCGAAGTGGCCTCGCGAGCGGGGGAGAAGCGCGTATGCCTGCTCAATGTTGAATCAATGACGATCTGGACTCCCGGGACCGTAAGTGCGCTTTCTGCAATAGAGGAAGAAACGATGATTCGCCTCGAAGATGAAGCAGCGAAAATCTCATCCTGCTGCGAAGGAGACAGTTGGCCGTGAAGTGCAATGACCTGCGCATCCACTCCCTCAAGGAACTCGCATACCTTGGAGATTTCACGCATCCCTGGAACGAACACAAGCGCGTCCCCGGGGTAACGTTCCAGTGCCCGCGCAGCAAGTGCGGCGATATGACGGAGGAAAGGAATATTTACCCTCTCGCCTTGGAAATAGTCGACACCGCGCGGCGGCGCTTCCCAGACAATATCAACTGGATAAAGCTCTTGATTAAGCTCAAAAACCTGAGGCGAAAAATCAGCTAGAAGGCTGCGAAGAGCATCAATATCGACGGTCGCAGACATGATGACCAAACGAAGGTCTTCGCGGAGAACCTCGCGAATATCGCTGAGGAAGTCACACGCAAGATCGCTATCGACTGCCCGTTCATGAAACTCATCAAGAATGACACAACCGATTCCCTGCAATTCTGGATCAGAGTGAATCATTCGGGTCAGGACACCGGGGGTAACAAATTCAATGCGCGTCGACGTGCTTCGCTCGCTTTGACCGCGGACGCTAAACCCCACAAGGTGGCCAACGCGGTCATTCAATAACTGGGCCAAGCGGCGAGCGCAGGAACGCGCACTCACGCGCCGCGGAGAGCAGACGAGGACTCGCTGCCCGGGCTCAAGAAGCTCTGCGCAGGCAAGGGGAATAAGAGTCGTCTTTCCGCTACCAGCGCTCGCGGAAATAATTGATACGCTACCGGAGATGCATGAACGTAGAAAATCAGGAAGCAGTCGAGAGACGGGCAAATCACTGGCCCGAGTAATCGCATCCTGAAAGCTCAACACCGCTTCAGTATTACATGCTCTCTTACAGTCCGCGGATGGACAGGGAGAGACGGTGACGCTGGCCAGGTGCCAAAGAGACCAGATCAATTCCCGAATTGAATGCATCGGGCGGGCAGGTCATTGGTTCGACCGCGATGCCTGGACGGCCAAGGGCATCTGCTGTGTGGATTTGAACCCACGGTGTATTGGAAGCCAAGGCCGCGCCTTCACCTTGCGTATTTGTCACGCGCACCTCCCAGTTCCCTTGAAGACCGCCGTAACAGTGATCGATGAAAAGATCATCAACCATGCGGGGAACGCGGAAGTCGTATGCAGTGCTGACGGGGTTGATTCCCGTTGGCAATAGATTCTCGTCGGTATCGACAATGCGCGAGGCCGGAAGGCTCAGTATCGAGTCATCAGCGGTGGTGCCTCCCAGAAGATAAGGGTGGAGAGAAGCCCCATAGGGCGCAGGAGAATCCCCCAAGTTCTTTGCCGATAACTCAATATTTAGGCCACTTTCAGGATCCAAACGTAGATCGAGACGCGCTGTCAGGGGCCAGGGATAGGACTCCTGAGCCGCAATAAAGCTTTCTAATCTCACGTGAGATGCCGTAGCGTCAACAATCTCCCACGGAAGCCACCCCGCAAGTCCATGCAACGCCGTGCCAGTCCCACGGTCGTTGATGGGCAGCAGGTATTCCCTGTCATTCCATGAATAACGTCCATCGGCAATCCGATTAGGCCAGGGAAGAAGCATTTTTCCAGACCAGCCGGGCGCAACTTCGGTCACCTTATGAGGAAGAACGAGGTTTCGTCCCTTCCACTTCAAGGAAGAGATCCCAGCACCAACGGTGACGACGCTCAGGGAATAGTACCCGGCCTCGCACGAAAGCTCGCGACCCGACGCATGGAAACTCATAGCAACACCTCACTGTGGCTTGTACAGAGGAAACTGTACCAGTTCAGTGTAGGTGGGAAAGAACGGCTATCCCTAAGACTTCAGGCCCTTCCTTGGTCGTGGACAGAAACTGGGAGATACTCCTCAGGAGCGTAGTATGGAGGAAGCAAAGATGCTTAAAGTACTAGTCAAATGAGAGGACGAGAATATGCCTGAGATCTCCAACGACCTCCTGATGCAGCTGCGCGAAGAGGAAAGCGCCAAGGTCGCGCTGGCCAGGAATGCCGCAACCCAAGTTGGGATTGAAGCCGCTTCTTTGAACCGTGAAAAGATTCAGCACACTTCCACAGCTGTTTCACACCGCTTGGATGATTGGAAGGCGACTTCCCAGAAGAAGTCCGGTCGCTGCTGGCTCTTTTCCTCGCTGAACTTCCTGCGCTCGCGGGCGCGCGAGAGCCTGGGGATCAAGAACTTCGAGTTCTCTCAGAGCTACGTATTCTTCTGGGATAAGTTCGAACGCGCCAACTGGTTCCTGACCGACATCATTGCTACTTCGGACGAGCCCCTTGACGGTCGTCTGGTTCAGTTCCTGCTGGGCGATGTTTTGGGCGATGGTGGCCAGTGGGATATGGCTGTTTCGGTCTATATGAAGTATGGCTTGGTGCCCAAGGAGGTCATGCCTGAAAGTGAGGCATCAACGAACTCTCGCCCAATGAATGCGCGCCTGCGCGCAGTGCTCCACATTGGTGCCCTTCGTCTGCGCGAGGCCATTGCTGCCGGTGCAAGCGCTGAGGAAGTCGATACTCAGCGTCGCAAGATTTTGGCTGATGTGTGGAAGATTCTCGTTGTATGCCTGGGTGAGCCGCCCGTGCATTTTAACTGGCAGTGGCGTGATGATGAGGGCAACTTCCATCGCGATGGCGAGATCACTCCTCACGAGTTCTACGAGCGCCACGTGGGCGTGGACCTGAGCGAGTACATCTGCCTGGTTGATGATCCCCGTCCCGAAAACCCGAAGGGATCGATGGAAACTGTCGAGCACCTGGGCAATGTCGTCGGTGGACGTCCAATTCGCTACCTGAATGCCCCCGTTGAAGAGATTAAGCGCATTGCAGCTGCACAGATCGCAGCAGGTGAGGCTGTGTGGTTCGGTGCCGACGTCTCCCAGCCATATGATCGTGGCCTCGGCTTCTTTGTAACCGGTATCCATGACTACGACGGTCTCTTTGATGTCGATTTCAGCTCGACGAAGCTTGAGCGAGTGCGCTCGGGCGAGTCAGCGATGGACCACGCGATGCTCTTTACCGGAGTTGACCTTGACGAGGCCGGACAACCTCGCGCGTGGAGGGTTGAGAATTCCTGGGGTGACGAACCCGGAGATTCCGGCTTCTTCACCATGGATGATCAGTGGTTTACCGATAACGTTTTCGAGGTCGTTGTGCCTAAGACTGCGCTTCCTGAAGGCCTAGCTGCCGCAGTGGACTCTGAACCCATCGTTTTGCCCGCATGGGACCCCATGGGAACTCTGGCCTGAGTGATATCAAGGAGACGTGATGAGTCGCCCGACCCTTCTGGTCAGTGCCCTGACCGATCACCGCGCCACTTGCCGGGAACAGGCCTTACTGGAGGCATTGCAGGGGAGCGTTCTGAGCAGTGCTGTCGCCACCTGGGATGTGCGATTGCACATTGCGGATAGCGATCCTCGCTTGCCCGAGCAGCTTGTTGAAGGTGCTGATGCAGTGATCATCTTGGGAGGACCAGATGTTGCTCCCGAGTTTTACGGCATGGATTCTGGCTACCCCAGAGAAGGTCAGCATTGGCCAGAAGGCGATCGGCGACAAATCGCGTTAGTCCAATTGTGCCGCGAACGGCATATACCGCTTCTTGGAATTTGCCGCGGGCATCAGGTGATTAACGTTGCTTACGGCGGCACCTTGATTCAAGACATGGAGGGTCATGAGAGCCCGACTCTTCTTGATGACCAACGTTTTGCGCGTCACCAGGTTGTTGTGGATGAAGGATCGGTTCTGATTCGTGCCGGCTTTGGCCGCGAGCTCACGGTTAGCTCAGCGCATCACCAGAGTATTGACCGGGTGGGAGATGGGCTGCAGGTAAGTGCGCGTAGCAGTGACGGCGTGATCGAAGCAGTTGAGGATCCTAATACCGGGATTCTTGGCGTTCAGTGGCATCCCGAGGATCCGCGTTCGGATCGATACTCGATGGAATTGCTGCTTGCGCTATTGCGAAATTGGGATAGCTAATGCGCCAGCACGGAAATTTCGAAGCCGATGGGCGTAATAATTGGGAGCGGATGCTCGCGGGGGATTGGTATATCGGAGATCACCCGAAAATGGCTGAGGTTTCACGGCGCTCGCAGCGCCTGTTGAAACTCTACGAGCAGGCACTTCCAGAGGATCCTGATATTGCGCACTATCTTCTTCAGCAGATCCTCGGCAGCGTGGGGGAACGGGTGACAATTCGTCCGCCTTTTCGCGTTGACTACGGATTTAATATTCATATCGGCGAGGGGGTCTGGGTGAACTATGGCTTGACCGCGCTCGATGTTGCAGAAATTCGTATTGGTAATGACGTTCTTATCGGTCCGAATTGTCAGTTATTGACTCCCGTTCATCCCTTGGAACACGGGCCTCGCCGTGAGGGGTGGGAGAGCGCTGAGCCCATCACTATTGAAGATAATGTGTGGCTGGCAAGCGGGGTAACAGTATGCCAGGGAGTGACAATTGGTCATGACTCGGTAGTCGGAGCAGGATCGGTTGTCACGCGCTCACTTCCGCCTTATAGCTTGGCCGTGGGTAATCCTGCTCGCGTGATTCGTGAGTTGCGTGAGGGGGAGGATTTACAAGGTGCTTTGGGCTCGCTCTCCCAGGAGCCCAATACGGAGTAGAACTTACGGTGTGAAAGGACGTATACACCTGTCCTTCGATATGCGTGCCGACGATACGCGTGCCGATTTTTCTCAGGCAGTACAGCTTCGTCGTTGTAGGAACGATAAAGCCCCAATCGCGACAACAAAGTAGCCGCCCATGAATCTAGATGGGATTCTAGGGGCGGCAGAACTTTTGCTCGTCTACAGTTTCTCAGTGGACTTCGAAGCCTAGACTGCGGAAGTAATCACGAACCTTGTCTGTTGCTTCGGGCGATGGTGGCTTCGTATCTTCCAACTTGTATTCGAGTCCCAAGCTCTTCCACTTATCGGAACCAAGCTGGTGGAAGGGAAGAACCTCAACACGGTCAATGACGTTCTTCCATCGCAAGACGATCTCGCCGACTCGATGAATGTTCTCCGGATCATCGGTCAGACCGGGAACTAAGACGAAGCGGATCCAAATTCTGGTCGGGCCGCCCCGCTGAGCGATGCGATCACCAAAGTCGATGGTCGGCTGAAGGTCACGGCCAGTGACTTCCTTGTAGGTCTCGGGGAAGCCAGACTTCACGTCCAGAAGGACAAGATCAAGGTTGTCCAGCATCTCATCGTCACAGTTCGCGCCAAGGTAACCGGAGGTATCGATGCAGGTGTGGATCCCCATGGCTTTCGTGCCCAAGATAATGCGCTTGGCGAATGCCGGCTGCATGAGGACCTCGCCGCCGGAAAGGGTAATTCCACCGTTGGTTGCTTTAAAAACCCTGCGGTAGCGACGGATCTTATTCAAAAGCTCCTCATCTGAAATGGGAGCACCATCCTTCATGAGGAAGGTATCGGGGTTGTGGCAGTACAAGCAGCGAAGCGGGCAGCCATTGAGGAAGACCGTCATACGGGTTCCAGGGCCGTCAACGGCAGTGACCAATTCCCACGAGTGGATTGAACCAAGGGTTCCCTCACGCATTCGAGCCAAGCGATCCGAACGTTCAAGGTCAGTCAATTCTTCCAGGCCTTCAACACCCTGGCCGGCTGTCCGAGCCGTAGGTGCCTGGAAATCCTGATCGCGAAGTAGCTCAGCGCTGCTCATAGTCATGGTCATTGTGTGCTCCGTGGATTACTACCCAAAGGTTGGTTCCTACCTAGAGGAACGAAAGAAAGATAAGAAAAATTTCGTGATCCGCCAGATAAATGAATGGGGCGCGGGCCCTGCGGCCAGCGCCCCATTCATCTATCTACGCTCAGGCAGAGTGGTGGAAGGTGCGGGAAAGCACGTCCAGCTGCTGCTCGCGGGTGAGCTTAACGAAGTTCACTGCGTAGCCCGAGACGCGAACGGTCAGGTTCGGGTAGTTCTCGGGGTGCTCCATTGCGTCCTCGAGGGTTGCCTGGTCGAGAACGTTGATGTTGGCGTGGTACAGACCAGCGCCTTCCTCACGCTCTTCGCGGGCGGCCTTCATGGAAGCAAGACGCTCTTCGTAGGTCTTCGTTGCCATTTCATTTCTCCTATTCTTCCGGGTGGGGCCGGATAGACAAGCGGTGTTCCGTTTGCCTAATACTTGTTTCTATCAGTAGCCCTTGGTTGCATCTACGCAGCAGGAATCGT
>CALIEP010000029.1 GCA_938022345.1 uncultured Actinomyces sp. | reverse complement strand
CCAGGACGTGTTGCTCTTTATCGACAACATCTTCCGCTTCACTCAGGCAGGTTCAGAGGTTTCGACGCTTCTGGGTCGTATGCCTTCTGCTGTTGGTTATCAGCCGAACCTTGCTGATGAAATGGGCCAGCTTCAGGAACGTATTACCTCTGCTGGCGGTCACTCGATTACGTCGCTGCAAGCAATTTACGTTCCTGCAGACGACTACACTGACCCGGCACCTGCGACGACCTTCGCCCACTTGGACGCAACGACGGAGTTGTCGCGTGAAATTGCATCACGCGGTATTTACCCCGCCGTTGATCCCTTGGCATCGACGTCTCGAATCCTTGACCCGGCGCTGGTTGGTAGTGAGAACTACGACACTGCTACTCACGTGAAGGCGATCTTGCAGAAGAATAAGGAACTGCAAGACATCATCGCCATTTTGGGTGTTGATGAATTGTCTGAAGAAGACAAGGTCACCGTCGCGCGTGCACGTCGCATTGAGCAGTTCCTCTCGCAGAACACCTACATGGCTGAGAAGTTCACCGGTGTTGAGGGCTCGACTGTTCCGCTGTCAGAGACCATCGAAGCCTTCAAGCGCATTGCTGAGGGCTACTACGATCAGGTTCCGGAGCAGGCCTTCTACAACATTGGTGGCATCGACGATCTTGAACGTCGTTGGCACGAGATCGAGAAGGATAACTGACGTGCCTGCCACCGATAAGTTGCAGGTCGAGATCGTTTCACACGAAGGCAGGCTTTGGCACGGAAGTGCATCTCAGGTCAGCTTTCCGGCAATGGATGGCTCCATCGGTGTGCTTCCGGGACGACAGCCGGTTCTTGCGGGTCTTGTTCCGGGACGTGTGAGTATTACGACTGAGCAAGGAGCTGTCGACTTCGAAATCGATGAAGGTTTGGCTTCGGTAGATTCCGACTTTATTACGATTGTCGTCGAACACGCCTCCCAGATGTGAGTGAGCGGTGTGCGGGCTTAAACTGTCCGCACACCCTCATTTTCTTTAGGAGGTTTTCATGGTTGTGCTCAACATTATCGTGATGCTCCTCCTTGCCCTTTTTGTCGTCTGGCTGCTTCTTAATCTGCGCGCGCGTCATCTCGATCAACAAGATGGTGCTTTTCGGGCGTGGGCGCGACTTGATTCGCATTCCGGATGGATGTCAGGAATCGGTCAGTATCAGGGGGACCGTCTGTGTTGGTATCGCTTGGTAGCCCCGTCATTGAAACCGCATGTCGTCCTTCCTCGGCATGGACTCGAAGTCTCCCTTCCCCTGCAACGCTCAACCGATGGATCAATGGTTGAGGTCCGTTTGACATCAGGGGATGTTTTTCTGGACATCGCAGTTGAACCACTGACCTATAACGGGCTTGTGTCCTGGGGAGAATCTGAACCTCCCGCTATCGAACATGGCTCAACGCTCTAGTTTTATTCCCACGACACCGTCAGTTCCCGAAAGGTAAGCTTTTGCGCGTTCTTATCGCTTCATGCACGGTCGATTACTCTGGCCGCCTCAGTGCGCACCTTGACCGCGCAATTCGCCTGATTATGCACAAGGCCGATGGCTCTGTACTGATCCACTCCGATGGTGGTTCATATAAACCGCTGAATTGGATGAACGCTCCCTGTACAGTCACCACCGAAATCCCCGAAGAGGGGGAAGAGATGGACGGTGTGACTCAGGTTTGGCAGGTCCAATCTGATAAGACCGACGACCGACTGGTTATTCGCATTCACGAGATCATCAGTGACGTCACTGAAGAGTTTGGTATCGATCCGGGACTCGTCAAAGACGGTGTTGAAACCCATCTTCAAGAACTCTTGGCGCAGCAGGTTCCGCAGGTACTGGGTGAAGGCTGGGAACTGGTACGTCGGGAGTATCCCACTCCTGTTGGTCCAGTCGACCTGCTTGTTCGTGATCCGCAGGGGCTGCCCGTTGCAATCGAGGTTAAAAGGCGAGGAGGAATGGACGGCGTTGATCAATTAACGCGCTATCTGTCCCTTTTGGGCCGCGATCCTTTGCTTGATGGGATTAGAGGGATCTTTGCAGCTCAAGAGATTACGAGGCAGGCCCGTACCTTGGCTGAAGATCGTGGTATCGACTGCCTCATTCTCGATTACGATGCCATGCGAGGTTTTGACGATCCCGATTCCCGTCTCTTCTAATGACTCAAGCTGCACTCAATCTGAGCCTGGCTCGCATTATTAGCCAAGGTCTCGTCGAAGAAACGGCTGCGGATAATCCCATTGCTGCGGTCGACAATATGCTCGCTTTGCAGGCGCAACTTCCTTCTTCGATTCCGTGGGCTATTAATCTTCGCGTAAAAGAGCCTTCTGTTCGTGCAATTGATGAGGCTTTTGAGTCTGCTGAGCTTGTGCGTTCGTGGCCTATGCGCGGAACAATCCACGTCACGAGCGCACGGGATCATCATTGGCTGCGTCAGGTACTTCGACATCGGTATCGCGCATGGATGCGCTCGTTTGAGGAAGAAGGATTGACTCGCGCGCGTATTGAAGAAGCCGCGCAGATTGCATATTCGCGCATTGCTTTGGCGGGACCTCAAAGTCGTGAAGAGCTGTGCGTGGCTTGGGAGCAGGAAGGACTCCGAACGGGTACGCGCCCACAACGCGAATCAGCCCTTCAAGCGGGGGAGAGCGGGACTTTCCTTGACCGTCGTCATCTCTTCCTTGCGTTGCATATTGAGGGATTCCTCGTGGGCGGTCCCAAGCGGGGTAATTCCTTCCTTTTTTGTGATGCGCGGGCTTTGCCCCTTGCAGAAGGGGTCGCCCAGGGAGAAGGCAATCACGAGGCCGCGCTGGCTGAACTTGCGCGTCGCTATGCTTGGGGGCACGGCCCCGTCAGTGTCGAGGATTTTTCTCGTTGGACATCACTAACGAAACGTGAGTCTCGGGCTGCGCTGGAACGTGCAGTGCGTTTAAAAGGAAGTGACCGCACCATTGTTCTCGGTGAATCTGGATATCAACGTGTCGATCTTGACTCGCTGTTGAGCCGCTGCGCAGATGAAGCGCGAGCACTGTTTTCTTGCCCCTCTTTCGATGAAATCCATGTGGGATATGCCGATCGAAGTAGCATGGCCAGTTCGGAGGCAGAGCGGGCAATTTGCCCCGCAAAGAATGGGATGTTTCGACCAATTGTTATCAAAGACGGCCGGGTGATTGCGGTTCAGGATCCGCGTGAAGGATATGCATTTCTGGATTCGATGAGAGATGAATATGATCAATCTCTGCTGGAAGAAGCTCAAGAAATCGGTGAGTATTTGAGCGGCAAATAAGTGATCGAGTAGCTGAAAATGTGCGAAAATATTCGTATGGATTCACAAGTTATGCGAGGCCGCATCGTCCTGAAAGATTCCATCATTGAAGATGGCGTTATCACCGTTGAAGGCCAATTTATTTCTCATATTTGCCCAGCATCTGATTTCTTAGGCGAGCTTCCGGAGTCAAGTGGGTCGACTTTCCTTCCGGGACTTGTTGATGTGCACTGTCACGGAGGCGGTGGAGAGTCTTTCCCGAATGCAACGACTCCCGAGGCCGCAATGCAAGCCGTCATGGAACACCGTCGTCACGGTACGACCTCCTTGGTTGCTTCGTGCGTTACCGCTGATGCTGACACCTTGAAAGCACGTGCTCGCACCCTAGCTTCGCTTGCTGAGAAGGATGAAATCGCGGGTATTCACTTCGAAGGTCCCTTCGTTTCCCATGCACGTTGCGGCGCGCAGGATCCGACCTACATCGTTGATCCAGATCCCGATCTCACCCGAGAACTCATTGATGAATGCAAGGGATATGCGCTTTCAATGACCTTGGCTCCGGAAAAGCCCCGTGCATTCGGTGAAGGTTCTGTTGCTGAAGCGCTTATTGATGGGGGTGCTATTCCTTCGTGGGGGCATACGGATTCGAACTCGACCTTTGCGCGTCAAGCCTTGGAATATTCACGTGAGCATTTCGCGCAATCTTCGACCACTCGTGGACCTCGTGCGACGATTACACACCTCTTCAATGGTATGCGTCCGCTTCACCACCGCGATACCGGTCCGATCGCGGAATTTCTTTCAGATGCAGCCCGTGGCGGTGCGGTTGCAGAGCTGATTTGCGATAACGTCCACGTTGATCCACTTCTTGTCCGTGATGTCTACGAACTTGTCGGTCGCGATCACGTTGTGCTGATTACAGATGCGATGGCTGCCGCCGGAATGCCCGACGGTTCCTACACACTTGGCCCTCAGGACGTGGTTGTTCGTGATGGCATTGCGCGCTTGGCTCAGGGGGATTCTATTGCCGGTGGCACTGCGCATCTTCTTGACTGTGTTCGCGTCGCGACGGCTTTGGGCGGAATTCCTCTGGTGGATGCTGTCTACATGGCATCAGCTCAAGGAGCCAAGATCTTGGGTGATCCGCGAGTGGGTAGCCTTGAGGCTGGAAAATTTGCGGATATTGTCGAGGTGGATTCCGAGCTCAATGTGCGTCGCGTAGTTCGCCGTGGCACAGTAGTTGAGTGAGAGGAAAGCGATCTCGTAAGCGTCCTTGGGGCGAGAGTCGGCCATTACAAATGTCGGCTCTCGCCTCACTTGCGCGCAGTGAAATTGGTCCTGATGGTGAGTTCTATCAGGTCCAGTATCTTCGTTCTTCTTCGAAGCCCTATATCTGCCCCGCCTGCCTGCGAACAATCACCATTGGCAGTGCGCACGTCGTTGCATGGCCTGAAGAACGTGCCTATGGATTGGATCAGGGAGTTCGCGCTCGGCGACACTGGCACCTGAACTGTTGGAAACGTGGTCTTCGCCCGGCATAATGGGCGTGATTGGCTACGTGCACGTGGCGTGAGACACCTCCAGTATGCACTCGTGTTGTTTGCCCGTAGAGTTACTAACTAGAGGTTGACACTATCCCATTAATAGGAGACTCCGAGTGGACCAGCTCAGAAGATTTTCAGGAGCAGCTGCAGCATGTGCAGTTGCGGTGATTGCTGCGATTGTCGCGGTATTGGCTTTGACAGTGTGGAAGCCAACCCAACAAATTAGTGCGACTGTTACCCCCCAGCAGCCGGTCGTCATCACCCGTGAGGGCCTCTTTCAACTCGAAGGCGGTGAAGTCACCGTTACCGCGGCTTCTGCCTCGGGAAAGCAAGTGACGATGGCACTGGGTACAGCGGCAGACGTTCGCGCATGGGTTTCCGATCTTTCCTACGCGGAAATCACTGGTATCTCGGCAAATCGTGAGAATCTTTTGACCCAGGGACATGATTCTGCGGCGTCGGCAACGACATCGCCTTCTCCTTCGCCGTCGCCTTCCAGCGAGGCTCCGCAAAACCCTGATCAGAATGCTCAGCCTTCGCCTTCTCCCAGCGCGACACCAACTCTGTCGGCTGCCGGTGGAGATATGTGGCTTGACGAGGCGACCGCTCCTTCAACCGCAACGATGACGCTTCGTGATGTTGCAGCAGGTCGTTCGCTGGTTATTACTTCGGATGGAACGACTCCCTCTGATTTGACGGTCACTATGACCTGGCAGACCCCTCATGCGAATGTCTTAGCAATCACTGCAGGTGTTATTACATTCATGTGTCTTCTCATCGCCGCAGCGTTGGTTGGCCTTGTTCTCTGGCGTGAACGTCGTGCCGCTTCTGAGGAAGAAGCCCGCGAGCAAGACGAAGCAGAAGAAGGCGCATCTCAACAGGTAGATCCCGCCTTCTTTGAAGCAGTAGAGAATTCCGATTCTTCCGAAGAAAAGGCTGGAGCTTCTGAAATCGGCAACGAAGATTTAGAAGAGTACAGCGACTCAATCGACTCAGGGGAAGCGCCTTTAGATTTAACGGCCCAGGATTCCTCCACTGAAGTCGCTGAGTTTGACGAGGAGAAGCCAGAAGGCGACTTGCCAGAAGAGCACACCTTAGAAGAGAGCTTTGAAGTTAATGAAGCTTCCGCCACCGATCAGGATGAATCTTCGGATTCTAAGCTGCGTCG
>CALIEP010000028.1 GCA_938022345.1 uncultured Actinomyces sp. | reverse complement strand
ACAGGCTCGACCTGTTCTCCTACTGCCAAAGGCGCCACCGTGATATCTGCACTCCAGCTGGGGACTGAAATAGTGGAGCCCGTAAAGGAGCTAGTAATGATTGCTGTGTTCGTGATGGTCTTTCCGGCACCATCTTTATTGACTCGGCCAAGAATATAAAGAGTCGCGTACGAAGCAAGACCGAAGGTGTCGCTGTCTGCATTCCACTGTCCGTTGCAGTGAGTGAAAGACTTGGGCATTGTCGGGTTCGGACGCTTACATGGGAAAGTAACATCCTCAAGTCCCGAAGCGCCGTTGTTCGGGTCGAAGCTGTGGCCTTCGCGTACCCAAATGTGATCAACGGGTACGGCAGTGTAGACCATGTCGCAGTTACGAACCCATGACTCCTGATAGGTAATGCCCTCAGGAATAAAATCGGTAACCGTGAAGTGGCTAACAACGCCATTGCCGCGATTGAGGACATTGACTCGGTAAAGAACCCAGTCGCCGACCTTGAAATTGCCAATGGGAGCGTCAGCGGTTGAATCTAGTCCAATCGGTAGCCCTGTCTCGTCATATGCGGGCTGGTTGCCGTCCATCTGAACGTGTGCAGCGTCCTTCAAGAGGACGAGATCACCACCGTAGCTATCAGCTTGTGCGCGAAGTTGGGTAGACGAAACACCAAGGAAACCGCATGCAATTGCCGCGCTTAATAGTGCAGCAAAAATGGCTCTGCGGCGGCGAGAACGATGGAGTGTCATGGGGATAATCGATCCTTCTGTAGATGGGGCTTAATCGAGCTTACGCCTACTCGAGACAAAAGATGATCCTGCAATAGCGGTGAGTAGCGTTATTCCCCCAAGGAGAGCGAGGGGAACACCCGTACGCGCGAGCGTGGTTGTCTGCGGTGCGCGAGAGGCTACGGTTGCGCTTGTCATTGCCGAGGCCTCGCTTGGGCTGAGCGTGGTAGTGGGGGCGCTTGTGGCCGTGGAAGGAGAGGATGTGCTCACCGAGGGTGAAGGCTGCGAAGAGGTGGGGGAATCTTAAGGCGTCGGTGTTGAGCAGGGTGAGGGATCATCGATCTCCTCAACCTGTGCCCCGGTAGCAAGAGGTGCAACCGTAATATCTGCGGTCCACGAATCAACGGAGAGCTTTGAATTTTGAGGAGCGACATCCGCCAATCGAGCAGTGTTGGAAATTGTCTTTCCTGCGCCCTTCTTGTCGACACGTCCGAGGACGAACAAAGTTGAATATGAAGCGTATCCAAAATACTCAGTGCTACTCGTCCATGTTCCGCTGCAGTGGTCATAGGTCCCTGAGGAATATTCCTCAGGTGCGCGACAGGGGAAAGTAATCGGGCTGTCTGGGTACAGACTCTCGTCGGGATTCACGCTTTGGCTTTCGTGAACCCACAGGTGGTCGGTAGGAGCTATAACAGTGTGCGTGCACCTGCGTGTCCAGGAGTTCTGATAGGTGACCCCTTCGGGAAGGAAATCCGAAACAGTAAAGCTGTTCACGTCAGCATAATTGCGATTCAGGACATTGATACGGTAGACAACGTAGTCGCCGACCTCGAACTGTCCAATGGGAGCATCTGCGGTCGAATCAAGACCAATCGGGAGGCCGAATTCATCGTAGACGGGCTGTCCGCCAGACATCTGGACGTGAGCTGCATCTTTTAGGAGGATCAAGTCGGGGACACGTTCTTCATCTGCCTGAGCCTGGAGTTGTGCGGTGGAGACCCCAACAATACCCATTGCAACGCTTGCGGTGGCAAGGGCAGCAATGATGCTCCACCCTCGCTGTGAACGCCTGAACATAACGTGCCTCCAAAACCTTAAAAATCAGCAAGCTATCTGATCACAATACCGGGAAATGCTATCTGGAAGGATCATCTGAATTCAAGAAAAACTGCCAGTTGTGCCTTAAAACTCATATGTTCTGAGCGAAAAGTCCTCTCTCAAAACAGTTGTAGTATAAAAATGTTGAAACACATTTGAGGAGGACGAAATGAGTGAACCGACGATGCCGCCGAGCCTGCCGCCCATGAGCGGACAGTCAATTCCGCAGGGAAGCGTGCCAGCAACCGGCAGGATTGAAAACGGTGACTACTATTTCGATAAGTTTGATGATCGTCCGATTCCCACAGTGGTTAACCGGCTGATCATTGAAAAAGGCTCGTGGACGAAAGCAATCGTAGCCTTCGTTTTGGGTGGGGTTTTCCTCCTTGCATGCGTCAATTCCGTGCGCACTGAACAGTCTGTTGTTGCAATGATTCTGTGCTTCCTGATCGGGGCTCTCTTGATTGTTGCTGGGCTGACAATGATGCCCCGCAAAGACTACATCGACCACCAAGGCTTCTATGTTACGAGCATTTTTGGCTCGAAGCGCTTCCCTTGGCCTCATTCGCGTACCAGTTTCTACGTCCGTAACACTCGGGCTGGAAACGCCGCTTCGGCGAGTGCTCGGATGACACAAACCTTCGACGTGAAGCTGATCAGTGCTGAGGGAATGCAGATTCCCTTGGGGATTGTGTTCACCGGTCCGAACTCCGATGAATTGGAATGGCGAGGCGTCGTTCAGTGCTCGCGCATTTGGGATTGGGGCGTTGCAAGGGGCTACACCGTTGAAACGGGGGAGTACATTCCTCTCTCGGGAGTCGGAATTCACCAAGCGCTTCGTCAGTCTCAGGAAGAACGCTACGGTCTTCGCCAGAACTTCAATCAATAAATGAGTAATCCCTACGATCCTCAGCCTGCTGAGGATTCTTCTCGAGTATCACTTCCTCCCGCTGCTGGGGAGCGCATCGAGCCTCAGAAAGAAATTGCCTCGAAGATCGGGGCGGTTGTAGACGGTGACTACTACTACGACCAAAACGACGAGAAGTCGATTCCTCTTGAAGCAGAGAGAATAGTCTTCGAAAAAGGCTCGACGTTTATGGTGATTTTGTCGTGGTGTTTAGCGCTCTTTCTCTCTCTGCCGTTCCCAACGATGCTGACCGAAGGAACAGACGCGGTCATTGACGCGGATCATCCATTGATCTGGTCCTTCATGCTAGGGGTCGATCTGCTGATCATCGTCCTTCTCATTATTCATGGTTTCCTTTATTTCCCAAGTACAGATTGTCTCGACTCCCAAGGGATCACCCTGTCGATCTTGTCAAGGAAAATACAGATTCCGTGGCCGCACTCGCGAACGGGTTTGTATGTTCGCCTTGTGAACCAGAAAGGTCGAGGTCTTCAGTCAGCTGAAGTGAAGGTCATTCGCCCAGACGGTTCCTCCGCGTTACTTCCTATTACTTTCAGAGGAGTGGATTCAGTCAAAACTGAACGAGATGCTGTCATCCAATGCTCGCGGATCTGGGGCTGGGCGGTGGCAAAGGGCTATACCCAAGAGAGTGACGAATACATTCCTCTTGCGGGACTAGGGGTTCAGCAGTTTCTTCGCCGCCGCCAAGAAGAACGCTACGGTCTTCGTACCCATGTGAAGGACAACTAGGAAAACCTCCAATAGACCTTCCTCCGTATTAAGGTGTGGGCCCGGCAGCTGCCGTGCCCACACCTTAATAGCTAGAAGTTAGTTCTTCTTCTTAGACGGGGATTCGCCCAACTCGAATGAAACAACGCGGATTGTGGCTTCATCGTCGGCAGAGTCTGCCGAAGCCTCGAAGTGAGCAGGGCCCTGAATCTTCGTGGCTGCCGCAAGGTCTTCCAGAACATCCTCAAGCAGTGGGATGGTCTGCTCAGGGGCTGACACCGTCACCTCAAGGAAGGGGGTCCTCGGGGAGACCTTTGCTTCGGACTTCACTCGACGCAGGACCACCAGTGTCTCAGAGGCAACACCCAACAACACGCTGGAAGCATCTTCGATTGCGCCTTCAACGGTCCCATCCGGAGTGACCTCAAGGTCGGAAGCCGTCGGCCACGCAGCCTGGTGGACGCTACCTTCGCGATACCAGCTCCACACTTCTTCGGTGACGAAGGGAAGATAGGGAGCAAGCAAACGAACAAAGGTATCGATGGCAATCGCCAGCGCTGCACGTGCAGACGCAGAAGCCTGATCGCTCCACTTACCCTCGCGGTTGTAGGCGCGTTCCTTCACTAGCTCCAAGTAGTCGTCACAGAAAGTCCAGAAGAAAGACTCGGTGACTTCCAGCGCACGAGCATGCTCGTAATTTTCCAAAGCCGTGGTCGCAGAAGAGACAACCTCGCGTAAAGCGGCAAGCATCGAACGGTCCAAGGGCTGGACGACATGCGTGATATCCAGATCCAGATCTGCATCCCCGCCCATCGTGAGTGCGAACTTCGAAGCGTTGAGCACCTTGATGGCCAGGCGACGGCCAATCTTCATCTGGGATTCATCGAAAGCAGCATCCAAGCCCAGTCGAGCAGATGCCGCCCAGTAGCGCACCGCGTCCGAGCCAAACTTCTCGAGCAGACCCATGGGGGTCACAACATTGCCCTTAGACTTCGACATCTTCTTGTGATCCGAGTCCAAGATCCACCCCGATAGGCCGGCATGTGCCCAGGGGAGCGCACCGAATTCGAGATCTGCACGTACAACCGTTGAGAACAGCCAGGTTCGAATGATGTCCTGACCCTGCGGACGCAAGTCCATCGGGTAGGTACGGGAGAACAGGTCCTCGTCCTCAAGCCAACCGCAGGCAATCTGCGGGGAGAGGGAAGAGGTCGCCCAGGTATCCATGATGTCGAGTTCACCGACGAAACCACCGGCGACGCCGCGCTGATCCTCGGTGTAACCGGGAGCGGTATCCGACGAAGGATCGACAGGAAGCTGGTCTTCGCTGGGGGTGATGATCTGCGTGTAATCGACTTCGCCATTGTCATCAACGCGGTACCACAGGGGGAAGGGAACGCCGAAGAAACGCTGACGGGAGACCAGCCAGTCGTTGTTGAGGCCGCGTACCCAGTTCTCGTAGCGCACGCGCATGAAGTCCGGGTGGAACTCCAGCTCCTTACCGCGCTCAATGAGTTCCTCGTTCAGGTCCTTGCCAGTCGCGGGGTTGACCCACGGCTTGCCACCGTTACGGATATACCACTGACGCGAAGTGACGATCTCCAGGGGCTTGTCACCCTTTTCGAAGAAGTTCGTCTGACGCATCGTCTTCTGAGGTTCACCGCGCATCTCGCCGCTTGCCTCGAGGCGCGCCACCAAGGCCTCGCGAGCAGAGAAGGTCGTCTTCCCCGCAAGCTCAGCGAAGGCCTCGCGGCCCTCATCGGTGGTAATCCACTCGGG
>CALIEP010000027.1 GCA_938022345.1 uncultured Actinomyces sp. | reverse complement strand
AATACTGCCTTCTCCGGAGGGGAAGCGTGGGAGGACCTACGACTGCAAGACACTCTGCGTCGCTTTGTCGCCCGCGGTGGAGGTTTCATTGGGGTTGGCCAGCCCACGGCCTCGGTAGGCACGCAGGGAAACGCTGATCGCGGAGGAATCTGCCGCGGAAGCGTCTTCGCGCTCTCTGACGTGTTGGGGGTTGATCAGGAGATTTCTTGGTCGCTGTCCAAGGACCGCTACGAGGAGCCGGTGAGAGAGCACTTCATCACCGCTGATCTGGACGGAGACTTTGTTTTCGGTGAAGACCCAGGAGATGTCGTAGTTACGGATCCTGGCACTTCTGTGCTTGTGATGGAGCGGGGGAGTGTGCGAGCTTCGGCTCACGACTTCTGCGGCGGACGCGGCGTGTATCTTGCGGGTCTGACATGGTCGACAGCGAATAGCCGGTTGCTTCACCGCGCCATCATGTGGGCAGCACGTGCTGAGGATCAATGGGAGAGCGTTCTTTCCTCGTCGAACCCGGATGTTGAAGTTGCGTGGTATCCAGAATCAGCACTCGCATTCGTCTATAACGATGCAGATGCTCCGCGTTCGAGTGAGATTTCTGGCCAGGGTGGACAAATTCTCGTTGAATTGGCTGCAGGTGAAGGGCGCTGGGTTGACTGGGGAAACGGTCAGCTTCTTTAGTTATCAAATCGTAATTAACTAATTGCATCGTCACAGGTTAAAAATGTGTCAGACATCTTCTCTGTGAGTTAGCATAAGAGAGCAATGAATAAAGCTGACAAAAGGTGTCAACTTTGTAAACGTCCCACAACGGAGAGGGAATAACATGCACATGTCACGCCGCTCCATGAGCGTTGTTGCGCTCATGTCAGTTGCTGCGATGGGTCTGACTGCGTGCTCGGGTTCGGGCGCGAAGACTGACAGCACCGCAAGCTCTTCGGCATCTGCCGATAAGGGCGCAACCATTACATACCTGCACCGTCTGCCCGACGGTGAGGGAATGACGAAGGTTTCGTCGCTGGTTGAGCAGTGGAACAAGGAACACCCTGATACTCAGGTTCAGGCGGTCAAGTTCGATGGCAAGGCCAACGAAATGATCAAGAAGCTTGAAACTGACGTCAAGGCGGGCTCCGGACCTTGCTTGGCGCAGCTGGGCTACGCAGAAATCCCCGAGATGTTCACTAAGGGTCTGCTCGAAGACGTTACCCAGTACGCCAACCAGTACAAGACCAACTACTCTGCTGGCGCATTCTCGCAGGTCGGCGTGGGTGGCAAGTACTTCGGCCTGCCCCAGGATACCGGCCCGCTTGTTTACTACTACAACAAGGCTGAGTTCGAGAAGCTGGGAATCAAGGTTCCCACCAACCTCAATGAGTTCAAGGCCGCTGCCAAGACCGCAGCAGCCCAGGGCAAGTACATCTCCGCCTTCGAGACCGATGAAGCACAGTACGGCCTGTCTGCACAGGCAGCTGCAGCTGGCGGTGTTTGGTACAAGGCTGAAAACGACAAGTGGGTCGTCAAGATCGACGATGCTTCCGCCAAGACCGTTGCAGACTTCTGGCAGTCGATGCTCGATGACAAGACCACCTTCGTCACCGAGCGTTGGGGCGATTCCTTCACCAAGGCTCTGACCGACAAGACCCTGATCGGCACCATCGGCGCCGCTTGGGAAGCACCGCTCATCTCCGGTGACCTGGAGAAGACCGACAATAAGGGCGAATGGGCAGTTGCTCAGCTCCCCGATTTCGGTAAGGGCGCGCTGACCGGTCCCGACGGTGGTTCCGGCGTTGCAGTCATGAAGGG
>CALIEP010000026.1 GCA_938022345.1 uncultured Actinomyces sp. | reverse complement strand
CATCCCGTCCCTGCCGTCGCGGGGGTCAGGTTTGGGATCGCATGTGTGCTTACCCACTCAGTCTAGGGCTCGATTGGCACTCTAGCAAGCTGAGTGCCAATGCTGCCTACCGCCTCCACTCGGCCACCCACACGCCCCACATCTTTTCTCCAATTCCCTGAAATTCCGCAACAATAGAGACCATGTCCTCCATTGACCCACTCTGCTGCTCCCCTGGACGCGAACTTCTTGCCCAATGGGAAGAAAACGAGGAATACCGTCACCTCTCACCCATGGAGCTCAGTTTGGCAATCCGCGCGCAAACGGATGACCCGGCCACGGCCTCGGCAATCGCTTCTCAACTGCAGTTACGCACCCAAGCGGAAGGAAAATTCGGCTCTCTTGCGCGCACGATGCTGTGGACGCGCGATGGCTACGAGCAGGCAACGCGATGGGTTCTTGCCCGCGAGCACGCCGCGCGCTTCGTCAAAGCTGGCGCGACGCATATCGGAGACCTCGGATGCGGGATCGGCGCAGATTCCCTTGCTTTCGCGCGTGCGGGCATGCGCGTTACCTCCTACGACATCAATGACGAGGCCCTTTCCGCCGCTCGCGAAAACCTATCCTCTTTCCCCTCCGCATGCGTTGAGAAACGCGACGTGAGCACGCTGGGTCCCGAAGATTTCGAGGCGGAAGGTTTCGACGCCCTTTTCGCTGACCCCGCGCGCCGAACTGGCAAACAGGGCGGTTCCAAGCGCATTTCTTCGCCCTCAGATTGGTCCCCTTCTTTGGACCGCGTTCTGTCCTGGGCACAGCATGTCCCGCGTTTAGGGGTAAAAGTCGCGCCTGGTATCCCCTACGAACTCATTCCTTCACAGTTCCACGCGCGCTGGAGCAGCGTTGATGGCGATCTTCTCGAGGCCGCACTGTGGTCTCCTTTCCTAGCCAGCGAAGGGGCAGGACGCTCTGCATGCGTCATCACCCACGACGAGGTCCATACCCTTGAGGACCCCGAGACACCTTTCGCCAACTCCCCTGCCAGGCAGGCAATAGTCGGACAGCTGGGGAGCTACCTTTATGAGCCGGATTCTGCGATTATTCGCGCTGGAATGGTGGCTAGGCTCAGTGAAGACCTTGACGCGCACCTGATCAGCGAATCGATCGCCTACCTGAGTGCGCCGCGCTTAGTCTCCACGCCTTTCACGGCAGCATTCGAAGTCATCGATCAGGTAAACCTACGCGCAAAAAGTATTCAGCAGGCACTTCGAGCACACGATATTGGACGTGTCGAAGTCAAGAAACGCGGGGCCGATATTCAGCCCGATGCGCTGCGCAAATCCCTCAAACTCACGGGGAGCCAAACGGGAGTCGTTATCGCCACTCGAATTGGTCAGTCGCACCGGGCAATTATTGCCCGACGAATCAGTGCCGGGGAAGCATAGAGGTTTGAGTCAAGGGCATACCGGAATCGGGAGAGAAATCCCAATCTGAAGGTTCAACCCCTGCACGTACAAGCTCTGAGCCCATGGCGGCAATCTGCGCCCCATTGTCCGTGCAAAAACGCAGCGGAGGCATGCGGACTTCCAGACCAGCGGCCTCGCCTCGCTCAGTCAGCAACGCACGAAGCCGGGAGTTTGCCGAGAAGCCACCGCCCACAACGATCGTCGAGCATCCGTGATCAAGTGCGGCGCGAACTGCTTTCGCCGTTAAGGAATCATTGACGGCCTCGGAAAAGCCCGCACAAATATCCTCAGCGGGGATCTCCTCGCCGCGTTCCTTAAGGCCTTCAACGTAACGGGCAACCGCGGTCTTAAGCCCAGAGAAGGAGAAGTTGTACTTGTGGCGTTCCTGGTCCTTGCCTGCGGCTAGCCCTCGCGGGAAACGAATCGCAGCGGGGTCGCCCTTTTGCGAGAGGCGGTCGACGTGCGGACCACCCGGGTAGGGAAGGTCAAGCAGACGGCCGACCTTATCGAAGGCCTCGCCAGCAGCGTCGTCAAGGGTTCCGCCGAGCTCACGAACATCCGTTGCGATGTCATTAATAAGCAGAAGATTCGAGTGGCCACCGGAAACGACCAGACCGATAAAACGCTCAGGCAGAGGACCTTCGGCGAGCTTATCGACCGCAAGGTGACCGATCACGTGATTAACGCCGTACAGCGGTTTTCCAATCGACGAGGCCAGCGCCTTAGCCGCGCAGATACCAACCGTCAGGGAGCCCACTAGGCCAGGACCGGCAGCGACGGCCACGGCATCGACATCGTTAAGAGTCACGCCGGCCTCATCAAGGGCACTTTCAAGTGTGGGTAGGAAAGACTCAAGGTGAGCGCGTGAAGCAATTTCAGGGATAATTCCGCCGTAACGGGCGTATTGATCCATTGATGTAGCCGTGCGATCGACCAGAAGGTCGCAGCCGCGCACCAGCGCAACGCCCGTTTCATCGCAGGTTGATTCGATACCCAGTACTAAAGGATCTTTTTCACTCACCCGGCCCAGTTTAGTCCGCTGCTGTGCTTGGTGCATTCGCCCCCTCACCTTCCTATAAAAAGGTGTGGGTACTACCCTAATGGATCATCCCCACACCGGTGTTGCAAAGATTG
>CALIEP010000025.1 GCA_938022345.1 uncultured Actinomyces sp. | reverse complement strand
CAAGCAGCGTCTGCCCCGTCTCTTCCTGTCATCGCCGCGACAGACCGCTATCGTTATCAGCCCCGTTACTTGGGGATGCTCACTGTAAACGAACTTGGTTCTTTCCTTTCACGAGGGCTTCCACCACACACACAAATCTCTTCTCTTGCTCTAGACACATCTTCTTCATTACCTCAATCAGCCCGCCCCTCTCTGGTCCTTTCTCGAATGAGCGAAAACGATAATCCGTGGGCGCTCGCGGTCGTGGACGAGGATCCCACCACACCTCACCTCTTGGGATGGATCACTCAGCAGAGCCTCGTGAAGGAAATTGCTACGCAACAAAAGCGCGCCATCGCAGCAGGGCAGAAGACATCATGGGGATCTCGTTGGAAAGAACACCATTCTCACGCTTCTGGCCACGTAGACTGAAGGCATGTCTGAAACACCCGCACACACGGAACTTCCAGCCGAGAACACCAGCGTTTTACCCGCAGAACCAACCCCAGGTAACGAAGATGTTATCGAGGGTGAAACCCACGCATTAGAATGGCATGCGCCCGTCTTGGTTCGTATTGACGAGCACACAACAATCCCCCACCTGCTTGCCAAGCGCGTCCAGCGTGCGCCCCGACGCCCGCTCATTGCACGCAAGCTCGAAATGGGGTCGACGTGGCAGAACATGACCGCAGCAGAGTTCTACGAAGACGTCCAGACCACCGCAGCCGGACTCATCGGTCTGGTGCTGAACTATGGTGATGCAATCGCGATCATGTCACGAACACGCTACGAGTGGACGCTCCTAGACTTTGCCGCATGGACCGCGGGCCTACTCCCTGTTCCGATTTATGAAACATCCTCGGGCGAGCAGATTGAGTACATCATCAAAGATGCAGACGTCCGTGCCGTAGTGACGGAAACAGTTACCCAGCGCGAACTCGCACTGGATGCATGTCACCGGCTAGGTAGAGATGACATCACAGTGCTCTCCCTTGACGCGGAAGCAATGCAGACTATCCAAGATGCGGGTATCACAGTGCCACGCGCGTCTGTTGCAGCCCGAACTCAAGCACTGACTACCGATACCCTAGCGACGATTGTTTATACATCGGGGACAACGGGACGCCCGAAGGGCACTGAAATCACCCACGGCAATTTCACTGAGCTCGCGCTCAACTCCCATGCATGGATGCCTGAAATCGCCATGGGGCAAGATTCACGTTTGCTCCTTTTCCTTCCCCTCGCCCATGTTTTCGCACGCTTCCTCCAGGTATTCCAGCTCAGTGGCGAAGGAGTCCTTGGCCACACCCCTGATATCAAGAATCTGCTCTCGGACCTGGCAACTTTCAAACCTTCTTATCTGCTTGTTGTTCCTCGTGTCCTTGAAAAGATTTACAACTCTGCCGATGCGAAAGCTGGTCGCGGCGGAAAGCAAAAGATTTTCCGCTGGGCTGCAAACGTCGCTGTCGAATACTCGCAGGCACTTGAAACTCCCGAAGGCCCTTCACGCCGCCTGAAGATGCAGCACGCTGCCGCTACTCGCTTGGTTTATTCAAAGATTCTGCAGCTTGTCGGCGGCAACGCTCACTACATCATTTCCGGCGGCGCTCCCCTATCGCAAAGACTTGCCCATTTCTATACCGGACTTGGACTTCCCGTTTTGGAAGGCTACGGCCTGACAGAAACTGTGGGTCCTCTTTCCGTGAATACACCCCGCTTGTCAAAGATTGGCACCGTTGGGCCAGCGCTTCCTCCCCTTTCGGTACGTATCTCCGAAGAAGGAGAAATCCTCATTAAGGGGCCATCGGTTTTCCGGGGCTACCACAACAATCCCGAGGCTACTGCCGAGGCCTTTACCGAGGACGGTTGGTTTAAGAGCGGTGATTTAGGCTCGCTTGACCGCGATGGCTACGTCCGCATTACGGGTCGCGCAAAAGACATTATTGTCACTGCTGGTGGGAAGAACGTCGCGCCAGCATCACTGGAAGACCCCTTGCGTGGGCATCCTTTGATCTCACAGGTGATTGTTGTGGGCGATAAGCGTCCCTTCATTTCGGCACTCATCACTCTCGACCCGGAAATGCTTCAACTGTGGCTCAAAAACCACGGATTACCTCCCATGTCAATCAGCGAGGCTGCCACGAATATCGAGGTGCTTTCAGCTCTGGAACGTGCCGTTGAGCGTGCGAATCAACATGTTTCACGCGCAGAATCGATTCGAAAGATCCACGTCCTCACAAGCGATTTCACCGAGGCAAATGGACTCCTCACCCCTTCACTCAAGGTTAAACGCAAGGCAGTTCTTCGGCGCTATGCAGAGGTGATTGACAGCATCTACGGGGGCCCTGTTCAAAACGAATAAGCAACTGGGCCAAGCACGTAAGAGACGTGTAAGAGGCTGGACCAAACGCGTAAGAGACCTACCCAGCCCCAAAAAAAGATCACCAACGAATTCACGGCTCTACCCGGTGCATCGCTTGAGGAGAAGCGATGCACCGGGTTCTTCTTATTGCGAGGCCAGAGCAGCGGTTGGCGGCGTGTGAGCCGCACGCAGGGCAGGATAAAGTCCCGCAACTGCTCCAATCGCCAAGGGAGCACCCAAACCTGCGGCTATGACATACCAGGCGATGGTGACGGGCCAGCCGTATGCGATACACATCCCCCAGGTGACAAGTGCTCCAATGACGCACCCAACGCAGCCACCGAGGAAGGAGAGGATCAAGGCCTCGGCAAGGAATTGGATGGAGTTGTGGACACGACGCGCCCCCAGTGAGCGCCTCAGTCCAATCTCTCGACGCCTTTCAAGCACCGAGATAATCATGGTGTTCGCAACCCCGATTCCACCCACAAGCAGCGCGATCGATCCAACCCCCGCAAGAAGAGTTGTCAGAGTCTGATCCGCAGCATTTTGTGCGGCAAGGGCATCCGAAGGACGTGAAACCTTCAACCCAGTCGCGCCCTGCGGAGCAAGGGTTGGGCCAAGCAATTCTCTGACCTGCTCGACCTGAGAATCCTCAGAGCGCTCGTAGAGAGTCGTTGGTGTTTGGCCTGCGCCAAACAGCTTCTGGGCAATGGGAATACCAATGAGGGCTGCATGATCGAGTTCTTCTGCCAAAGGTGCAGGTTCAAGAATCCCCAGCACTGTGAAGGAAGTATTCCCAAGCCAGACCTGACCGCCCGGACTGTTCACGCCCAAGAGGCTGGCAGTCTGGGCTCCCAAAACCACTCCCGGATACTGCGATGTCGCTTCATTCAACCACACTCCACGAGCGACTTTGCCCGAAACGACGTCGAGCAGGTTTGTTGGCGCTGCCATCGTGAGAATTCCACCCGTTGCATTAGGGTCAATCAGGCGCGAGCGATACACCGAAACACCCGAAAGCGTAGAGGTTGAAGAAGCATCCTTCACCCCTGGAATCATCCGAATTCGACCGACTGAATCTTCGGGTAGGACAAGATTGGCTCCCGATAGATCTGCGCCAGAGCGAGCTGTGAGCATATTTGTTCCAAGAGCCTGAAGCTGCTCATGAAGTTGGGCCTGAGAGGAAGCCGAAACCCCGACAACGCCGACAATGGCAGCGATACCGATGGCAATCCCCAAAGCGGACAAAACGGCACGCATTGGCCGTGCTCGCAAACCACTGACCCCAAGACGCGCAACATCGCTGCCTCGTAGACGCGAGTAATGGACGACCTGAGTTTTGTCGCCGCTCACAAGATCACCTCACTACCGTAGTCTGAG
>CALIEP010000024.1 GCA_938022345.1 uncultured Actinomyces sp. | reverse complement strand
CACCAGGGGGTGTGCGGCCTCGCGCAAGATTGCGCGGCCTTCTTCAACCTTGTTGCCATCCAAGCGCACGACCAGCGGCTTAGAGGCTGCATCTCCCATGGTTTCCAGTGCGCCGACGATGCCGCGAGCGACCTGGTCGCATGCGGTGATTCCGCCGAAAACGTTGACGAACACGGAGCGAACCTGCTCGTCTCCCAAAATGACATCCAAGCCCTTGGCCATGACTTCTGCCGATGCACCGCCACCGATGTCCAGGAAGTTCGCGGGCTTGACGCCCCACTCTTCACCGGCCAGGGCCACAACGTCCAAGGTCGACATGACAAGGCCCGCGCCGTTACCGATGACGCCCACTTGGCCCTCCAAGCGCACGTAGTTCAGTCCGGCTTCCTTCGCCATGGCCTCGCGCGGATCCTGCGCGGATTTATCGGCAAAGGCGGCGTGTTCGGGATGACGGAAAGCGGCGTTGTTATCCAACGAGACCTTGCCATCCAGCGCCAAAACATCACCTTGCTCGGTGAGGACCAGGGGGTTCACCTCAACCAGGGTGGCGTCTTCGCCTCGGTAGGTATCCCAAAGCCCGATGAGCACCGGGGAAATCTTGTCAATCATGGAGCGCGAGAAACCAGCCTGCCCCAGGATCTGTGCTGCAACGTCCTCGTCGATTCCGACCTTCGGGTCCAAACCCACGCGGGCAAGTGCCTCGGGGTGTTCGCGGGCAAGGGTTTCAATGTCCATACCGCCCTGAGCAGAGCACATGGCCAGCTCACGGCGTCCCGAGCGGTCCAAGAGGATTGAGAAGTAATACTCTTCGGCGATATCGGCGCCCGCAGCGATGAGAACCTTGTGGACTGTGTGTCCCTTGATGTCCATTCCAAGGATTTCCTGGGCCTTCTCGCGCGCTTCTTCAGCGGTGCGAGCGAGCTTCACTCCGCCGGCCTTCCCGCGTCCGCCGATCTTGACCTGCGCCTTGACGACAAGGAGGTCATTTTCACCAAGCAGCTTCTGTGCAGCTTCGAAAGCCTCTTCTGGCGTGCTTGCAACGATTCCCGCGAGCACTGGGACGCCGTGAGCAGCGAACAACTCCCGTGCTTGGTATTCGTAGAGATCCATTGTGTCCCTTCACTTTGTGCCCGAGGGGCGTTTGTACGCGCGGCAACTCGTTCGCGCTACTGTCTTAAGCCTACAGTGCCTCAGATCTTTTCCATCGGGGCCATCCGCAACAACAGGCGTTTTTTAGCTGACGCAAAGGCAACTTCCGCGATGGTTCGCTCACCGGCTCCTTCCAAGCCAATAATCACGCCTTCCCCAAGGGTTGCGTGACGCACGCGATCCCCAACTCGAGTTTCTTCAGGCTTGAGGGTCTGCTTGGGGGTGCTTGCACCCATCGGACGCGAAACCGTCGTGCGCGGTGCTGGCGTTCCGCGCGATCCGCCGAGGCC
>CALIEP010000023.1 GCA_938022345.1 uncultured Actinomyces sp. | reverse complement strand
AAATCCAGCGCGTCTACCAATTCCGCCACTCGCGCAACAGCACAGAGTTTACCTTATTGGAAGGGGTAAGTGCTGAGGATCTATCTTGGATGGGCGCACAAATGGAACCCCAGCTAAGCTCAGCTTATGACTCAACTTCAGGTGGGAGAGAAAGCTCCCGATTTCACTCTTGAAACAACTCACGGCACGCTTTCCCTGCACGATCTGCTGGGACAGGCGAAGTCAGGTGTGGTTGTTTATTTCTACCCGAAGGCATCGACCCCCGGGTGCACGAAAGAAGCATGCGATTTTCGCGACAGCCTCAATTCACTGAAAGGTGCAGGGTATTCGGTAATCGGCATTAGTGCCGATTCGATGACTGCTCTTGAGAACTTTGCTTCGCGTCAAGATCTGAATTTCCCCTTGGCTTCGGATCCCGAAAAGGAAGTTCTTACCAAGTGGGGTGCCTTTGGTGAAAAGAAGAACTATGGAAGGGTTTTTCAAGGAATTATCCGCTCCACAGTTGTCCTTGACCCCTCTGGCACCGTTACCCACGCCCTGTATAACGTGAAGGCAACGGGGCATGTTGCACGTTTGCGGAAGCTGCTGGGATTGGATCAATAACGCTGCTGAACAGAAAATCGGGCCAAACCGCTCCATTGCGATTTGGCCCGATTACTCTGTGGTGTCGGGATAATCTCTGGGCGCCTCTGATAATCCGCGGAGTAGCTTCCCATTCAGTGAAAAACACTTGTTGTGAAGCTGGAGCTTTCTCTTATAGAGAGGTTGCCTGAATCTCCGGATCGAAAAGCGGCACCGGTGAAGGACGACGTTCCTCTGCGGTAGCAAAGGCTTCAGCTGCACCGACTACGGTGTGTAGATCGTGCCCATCGAGCATCCACTGTGCGGGAGTTGTTTGCTCTAAGACCTCGAGCGGACGCTGGAACCATGTTGCCGCAGTCAATTTATGCACGCGTCCACGCAGACGCCCGAGCACTTCGGACATGTCATCGATAACCGAGTGGTTAGCCATGAGTTGCCATGTGGGGTAGTACCACATAGTGGTGGGCGATTGAACCGCAAGAATACGGTTTGTTCGCACGGCTTTGTTGATGCCTTGACGCGAGATGCCCAGCCAGGCAACGATGTCTGACGTGGTACATACGGGGCCAACGAGCTCATGAAGACCCGGACGAGGGTCTGTCATAGAACGGATCAGGTGAGTCGCTTGTTCGACGATATCTGGGGTAATCACCGTGCGGCGACGAGCGCTGAGCTGTTGTTCAATCGATGCGAGCAGATCTTTCTCAGAAGAAGTAAGACGACGCATAATAAGCTACGATGATAGT
>CALIEP010000022.1 GCA_938022345.1 uncultured Actinomyces sp. | reverse complement strand
CACCTGTGATCTCTGCCTTCGGGTCAATGAGGCCCATAATGGTAAGTGCCGTAATGGACTTACATCCGGACTCACCAACGAGGCCCATGGTCTCACCGCGGCGTACCTTGAAGGACACGTGATCGACGACATTGACGTCGCCGTGACGCTCGAACTTGATGCACAGGTCCTTCACCTCGAGCAGAGGTGCTTCGTGCGAAGTAGAGACAAAACGATCGTGACGCTTGCCTTCGACAACTTCCAGATCGTCCAAGCGCTGCTGCAATGACTCGGCCTGCTCGGCGTAGGCGAGGCGAGGATCGAGAAGGATGCGGTCGGCTTCGCGCTCAGAGTTCTTGTCGACCTGGGCAACAGCTGCCGTGGAGGGAGCCGCGACCATGGCGTCCGTGATGCCTTCGGAGAGGATGTTCAGGCACAAGACGGTGATCATGATGAACAGGCCGGGGAAGAAGGCGGTCCACCAGTAGCCCAGCAGGACCGAGAGGTAGGACGAGGCCTCGGACAAGATATTGCCCCAGGTGGGGACCATGGTTGCGGGAAGGCCTGAACCGATGAAGGTCAGCGAGGCCTCGAGGATGATCGCGTCTGCGACCAAGACCGTGGCGAAGACCAGAACCGGAGCAGCAGTGTTACGCATGACGTGCTTGATGAGGATCCACGGTGCACGGGCACCGGAGACGATCACTGCACGCACGTAGTCTTCACCGTATGCGGCCATCACGTTTGCGCGAACAATACGTGCCAGCTGCGGGATGTAGACGAATGCGATCGAGAAGATAATGACGAAGACAATGCCCATCTTGTTGTCGGACTGGGCAAGTGTGCGTCCGAAGACCAGAACCGTAACAGCCGCCATTGCGATACCGGGGACAGCCATGATGATGTCCAGGATGCGCATGATGGTCTCGGAGATGGCCTTGCGCGTCACGGCTGCGATCGATCCGATGATTGCGCCGAAGAAGAGGGCGATCACGGTTGAGCACAGGCCGATGAGTAGCGAGTAGCGACCACCGAAGAGGACGCGAGAAAGAATGTCTCGACCCGCGTGGTCAGTACCAAAGAGGTGAGCCGAAGACGGCCCCTGCCACGGCGTATCGATAAATTCGGGCGAATAGGGCGCCACGAAGGGCGCGAGGATTGATACAAGAACGACTAGTGCCAAAACACCGATTGCGATCTTGGATCCCAAAGACATCGCACTGATGCGTGAGAAATGCGCACCCTTCGCGGTGACCTTTGCGAGTTTTGCTTTTTGGTTCATGACTCACACCGACCTAATACGCGGGTTGATGAGCAGGTAGAGCATGTCAACAATAATGTTGACGATGATGAAGGTAATTGCGACGACCAAGGCGCCACCCTGCACCAGGGTCACCCAGTTCTGTTGGATACCCTGGAGGAGCACGAGCTTACCCATGCCATCAATGGCAAAGATGATTTCAATGACGACGGCACCACCCATGAGGTAGCCGATACGCAGACCCAGAACAGTCACAGGAGTGATGAGCGCGTTGCGCAAGACGTTGCGGGCAACGACGACACGCTTGGGAATGCCTGCGCCGATTGCGGTACGGACGTAGTCGCGGTCGAGTTCCTCAACCATCGAGGTACGCACGACGCGGGTCATTTGGCCGATCACAGGAACAGCCAGTGCGATGGCGGGAAGAAGTAATCGAAGGAACCAACCCGAGGGATCGACGCCGAATGCAGGAATAGGACCGGAAACCGGGATGGAACCACCGACGAAAGCCAAGACCAGCAGCGCTGCCAGCCAGAAGGAAGGGGTACCAATGCAGATCACCGAGATCACGCGGATCAGCTGATCGGGCCAGCGATCGCGGTAGAGAGCAGCAATGACGCCGAGGGGGAAAGAGATAACGACTGCGAAGAACAGACCCAAGAAGGTGAGTTGAAGAGTGACAGGCAGCGCCTGTGCGACCAGATCACTCACGTGGTACTCCGTGCCAGTTGCGTACAGACCGAGGTCACCGTGAAGCATGTTCCACAGATACGTTCCGTATTGGGTGAAGAAGGGCTCGTTGAGTCCGCGTTCAACGCGGTACGCTTCGAGAGCTTCGGGAGTTGCTGTCTCGCCCAGTGCCGAGTAAGCCGGGTCAATGGGAGACAGCGACATGATGAAGAAGACGAGGAATGACACGCCGACCACCATG
>CALIEP010000021.1 GCA_938022345.1 uncultured Actinomyces sp. | reverse complement strand
ACTACCCGGGCGACTTCATTGTCGAGTACATCGGTCAGACGCGCGGCTGGTTCTACACGCTGCACGTCCTTGCGACCGCGCTTTTTGATCGCCCGGCCTTCCGCTCGTGTGTCTACCACGGCATCGTCCTTGGCGACGACGGCCTGAAGATGAGCAAGTCCCTGCGTAACTACCAGGATGTGGCCGAGGTCTTCAACAAGTATGGTTCCGATGCCATGCGTTGGTTCCTCATGTCGAGCCCGGTCGTGCGCGGCGGAAACCTCATGGTCAATGAAGAGTCGATCCGCGATACAGTTCGCCAGGTACTCCTGCCCATTTGGAATACCTACTACTTCTTTACCCTGTACGCCGGTGCGTGCAATGGGGGAGCGGGCTACGAGGCCAAGCGTCTTGATCTGTCAGATCAATCGGTTGTCGATGCTCTGCCTCAGATGGATCGCTACCTGCTCGCTCACACGCGCTCCTTGGCTGAGGACGTTCGAGGCGCATTGGACGCCTATGACGTTGCCGGTGCCTGTGACGCGATCCGCGACTACCTGGATGTTCTGACGAACTGGTACGTGCGTACTCAGCGCCAGCGTTTCTGGGACGAGGACAGTGCAGCATTTGACGCCCTCTATACCGCTTTGGTGACCCTTATGGAGTTGGCAGCCCCCTTGCTGCCGCTGCTTTCAGAGGAGATCTGGCGCGGCCTGACGGGTGGGGAATCCGTGCACTTGGTGGACTTCCCCGTGATTTCCGAGGCCGTGGCTGACTCTGCGCTTGTCGAGGCCATGGACGAGGTGCGTTCCGTCGTCTCCGCTGCCCACGCCCTGCGTAAGACCCACCAGCTGCGCGTGCGTCAGCCTTTGGCTTCCTTGCAGGTTGTCTCGCAGCACCACAAGGAGCTGGAGCCCTTCGCGGATCTCATCGCTTCTGAGGTCAATGTCAAGTCTGTGGTGTTCGCTTCTCCGGAGACATCGGGCCTGAGCGTGCGCACCGAGCTTTCGCTCAACCCGCGTGCCTTCGATCCTGCTTTCCGTAAGCTCACCAGCCAGCTGTTCAAGGCTCAGAAGTCCGGTGAGTGGGAGGTCTTGGGTGATGGGTCATGCCGTTTCGCTTCGGTGGAAGTTGATGGCGCTCCCGTACTGCTGACCGGTGACATGTTCTCGGTGTCTACCTCTGTGGACGCCGCTGAGGGCCAGGTTGCAGATGTTCTGGCATCGGGTACCTTCGTGGTTCTTGATACGGAGCTGACCCCCGAGCTTGAGGCCGAGGGCTACGCCCGTGACGTCGTGCGCGCCGTTCAGGATGAGCGTAAGAATGCTGGCCTGCACATTGCAGACCGCATCGACCTGACGCTGACGGTTCCGGCTGATCACGTGAGTTATGTCGAGACTTGGAAGGACATGATTGCCTCCGAGACTCTGGCATTGTCCGTGTCGGTTGAGGCAGGGGAGAAGCTGGCTGTGAGCGTCTCCAAGCACTGAGTCTGAGTGCTTTCAAGCGCTGAAGACTGCAGGGGTGGGCCGCACATCTGTGTGGCCCACCGGTCTGTTTGTGAGTGAGCGTTCGTGGATTGCTCGGGTAAAGACGACGCTTACGCCTCTGGTTCTCCTGCTCTTCACTGCTGACTACGTTCATCCTGCGGCATGGTGGTGGGTGAGTACCGTGATAGGACAGTAATGGTGAGGAACGCAAGCACCGTCTTGGCTCGAACTATGCGACTGTACAGGCGCAGCTGAACCGAAAACTCGGCTACTGATTCCCGCAACTTTGTGAGAGATTTTGCTCCACTGTCATCTTTCTCATGGAGGTGGTGGGGGCGCATTTTTTGTTTCTTGGCCGTTTTACCGTCCGGTTTTCAGGGCGATGAGGGGCGTATGAGTGGACGGCCACACACATTGGTTGTTCTCGGCTTTCCGCGTTCAGGAAAGGGGGAAAGCGAGATGGCGTTAAATGATGAGCTTCGTGAGCGGATTGTGGTGATGCGTCTCGTTGGAGTGACCTGCGTATAGATCGCGGCCTGCTCTACTTCATTGACGGCACCAGACTGGGACAGAAATGCTGACCACAGCTGAAGAAAGCGTCGTGGATTCGAGCGAAACGCCAAGGATAGGGTGAAGTGGCCCAAGCGAGATGCGCTGCTACAGAATAACAGCACTGTTGACTTCCTGAGCATGAAATAAGTCAAGAACCAAAGTGAAATCCCGCTGCACTGTGCTATCGGCCGCTTTGTATCACGGCAACGTACCTTCTCAGGCAAAATCCGATGCGCACAATGTGGATACTGGTACAGCTCGAAAACCAGGCATTTAGGTGCCAAATATGAAAAATACATCTGGTGGTGCAACAACAGATACGACGCTTACGCCAAATGTGAGACCTCGAACCTGATCGATCAACAAATCAAGACCGTGTTAATAGGTGAAGTCCGCCTGCTTATTGCTGGTCAAACCAACGCATATGGTCTACTCGACGCTGCGATCATGGAAGAACTCGACCCAACCGATCAACGAGTCGAAGCAGACCAGTTCCTTGCACGCGTCAACGTAGCCTCCAAACTTCTCAACAATTTCATCGCCCACATCGCTGGGATCACATAAGGCCAAGCCGTCTACCAACGCCGCTACGATAAACTCGCTGCCTAGTTCACCCAGTTATTACCGAATACGAAGAGATCATCGATCGAATTAACAATCTAGAAGATCGACAAGCGGGCTACCAGCACTGCGAAGCAAAAATCGAAAAATTTGGCATAGTCGAACTCGAATTCACTCCATACCTATGGCATGCGCGGAGCGACCAGACCGAAGTCAGCACTGAGGACATCATCGCTTTCGTTTTTAGAGATGTCAAAGCATCAAGTAGGGGTATCTCGATGTAAGAATCGACAGAGTGATCTCACAATTTCTAATCGCTTTTCAACGCACCCGCATGCGGTTTCTTCATTCTATTCTTTGATGCAGGTATGAGCTTTGAACAGCCGCAAAGCATCACACAAACAAGAAGTAGCAGCCGAGCGGCTTCTATCGAATCCCATCCGAAAGCTGTAATTAGGGCATTGTTCAAATAGTGCATTAGGAAAAGCAGCACCCATCTTCCGGTTAGTGCGACAGCCAGCGCTGCGGCTGCTCCCCATATAAACAGGCCGATAGATTCCAACCCTTGATAAACATGGAAGATGCCGCGCAGCAGTCCACCGCCAACGAGGATGCCGAAACACTTGATGCGAGGGCGATCTGTCCAAAGTAACATCCAGACAGCAATAGCTGCTGCAAACCAGACTTCCTCGGCGGGGCCTCTCAACTGAGACAAGTCCCAAAAGGGCCTAGGCTCAGTTGAACCTGATGGACACGGAGTACCGGGCAAAAACAGGGACGCGAACCGAGTTAGCAGCAGAGGAGAAGCCCAAACTAGCCCGACACAAGCTATTTCTCCCCAATCAGACTTGCCTCTAGGAAGTCTGAAAAAAGACATTCCCTGTACGTACCACAGAACGAGCAGAGATACCACAATCGTTATGATTGGTAGTTCCGGCCATAAGGCAACGTGGTCAATCCACCTTTCTGTGGGACGTTGCTTGTAAACCAAACAGTAGATGGCTCTCTCAGTCGAAAATCCCCATTTGATGAGGTATACGAAGAGCAACACCACAAGCGCTATCCATAATTTCCATCGTTGCGCCTTGAATTTGCTTATGTTTAGCCATGAAGGTTTAGCGAACTGATTAGTTAGGCTGCACATTAGCTCTTCCTTAAGATCGCGCCATCCGTAGTGGGCAGATTACGTGGCTCAGGCATCGCTGTCAGAGCGGTCTTGTCAATACGCTTATTCTAGCGTTTTAACAGATTGATCCCAGCACTTTCACTGTTACTTGTCTTGTGCGGTGAACAAAGGTCGGACGGTCGTCACAACCTGTTATCCAACCGCGTCGACAGCTTCTTTTGCTGTCTTTAGGCCGACGCCGGTGCGATCTCTGTACGCCTTGACGGCCTCAAGCTTGCGTCCATCTAGCACCAATGCGCGTTCGGATGGACTCAGTGCTAAATCGATGGATTCTCCGGAGGCTTTTAAGAGTCGTTCGAGATGTGCGACTCGCTCCTTCAAGCGCTCATTTTCTTCGCGCAGCTCTTCGAACTCGCGTGCATCCCCAATCCAGATACCCATGTGTGCCCTCCTTTGGGCTGTGTCTTTGTGATACGGGTGATTCTATCAAGGAGCTTATCCGCAAGAAAGGCATCATTGTGTGCCAGATAACAGAGTTATAACGTTTTATGAAAACGTTTTAACTAGCCTCAGTTCACGCGCTACAGTATCGACATGGCCTCACGGGTCCGACTTGTCGACGTTGCACGAAACGCTGGAGTTTCACCGACTACCGCTTCACTCATCCTCAGCGGTAGTCGCGCAGACGCGTTCACTTCTGCGACCCAGAAGAAGGTTCACGAAGCCGCTCGAAGCCTTGGCTACACTCGTTCAATCCTTGGCTCTTCCCTGAAATCCGGTGCCACGCGTACAATCTGCTTTTTCTACACCCCTCCCATGGACCGCTTCGTCGAGAGATTCCAACTGCACGCGAGCGCGCGCCTCGAAGAAGAAAACCTCCACCTAGTGTCGATCCCAGTTCGCATCGGCGAAGAACAACAGATTGTCAATGCATTGTCGTGCTGGCTCTACGACCGCGCATTCCTTGCCTGCAATCCAACCAGCGCCAGGGTCTTAATGGAGCTGCTCCCCACGCCGCCTATTCCCACCATGATCTTTGGCACCCTTCCTCCAGCGCCCTCCTACATTGGGGTCACCATTGACGAAACCGCGGGGATCGCGCAAGCTCTCAGCGGCCTCGTAAACGGGGGAGCGAAGAAGATCGCCTACCTCACCCAGCGCCGTAACGCTGAAGAACTCGAAAACGAACCGCGCTGGCACGCATATACGAAATTCCTCAAGGATTCACACCTGGGTACTTCTCAAGTTTTGGCGTACACGGAGGGGAGCATTCCCTCTGCTTTCCAGTGCACCACCACGATTTTCACCGGTCGGGACGACCTTCCCGATGCGGTGTATTGCGATTCCGACCGAGTTGCCATTGGCGCAGTCCTTGCAGCGACTCAATGCGGAATCGCAATCCCCGATGACCTCCAAATCATCGGCACAGGCGCCTCCGTCGATGGCGGCGACCTTCACCCCGCGCTGTCCACAATTGGCCTCGACAACCAAGACCTGGATAGCGCGGTCACCTTACTGTCCACACTCAGCGGTGAAGAACCGGAGTCGACAACGCTGACCCTTCGGTGGCACTACATGCCCCGAGGGACGACGCACTAAACGAGAAAGAACATAAGGAGCGCAATGATGCGACACAGCTCTTCTAAGCGGCTCAGCCGCACTCTGTCGGTATGCGCGGCTTTTGCTATGGCCGCTTCTCTTGCCGCGTGTTCAACGCCTGGTGGAGTTGGACAACAGTCCTCTGGTTCCTCGAGTGATTCCTCGCAGTCGCTGGGAATTCAGGGCGATCGCACCGGTAAAGAAATCCTGATCTACATGTCGGCAGGCCGCGATTACAAGGCCTACACCGACACCTTTGCGGCTTTTGAGAAGGAACACAACGTTAAGATCAACGTCCAGTACTACCAGTGGGGCGACCTGCAGCAAAAGCTCACCGCTGACTTCCTCTCGGGCCAGACCCCTGACCTCGTCGAAGAAAACGTCGGCTGGTGGTCCACTCGCTGGGGTGCAGACGGCAACATCATGTCCCTGGATCC
>CALIEP010000020.1 GCA_938022345.1 uncultured Actinomyces sp. | reverse complement strand
CAAAGGAATTCGCAAACCATCCTTACGGCAGGCAATGGCACTGGGGTGGGAAGGATCGGAAAGGTCCTCGTCTTCAAGCCACCACAGTGGGTCGGGGCGACGATACTGGTCCAAACCCTCATCCGAAGAAGAGGCCGTCAAAGGAACGACTCGCCAGGAATCATCGGCGTGGATGACGCGTCCGCCGCGTGGGAAGGCAGTCGAATCCCCCATCCATGCGTGTCCGGCAGCGACCCATTGAACATTGGGGCTATCCCAGGCAGCCGAAGCGACCAAGGGATCATCACAGTTCGCAATCACAACAGCATTTGGATGTTCATTGACCGCCTTTCGAAGGCGACGTTCAACAGCTCCGATCTCACCCACTCGGTCCAACTGATCTCGTGAAAGGTTCAGCAAAACCATGGCCTGCGGATCCACAAAACGCGACACCGTGGGCATGTGCATCTCATCAACTTCGAGCGCGGCAAGCGGGGCATCCGAACGCATGAGTGCGGTGGTGATTCCCGGGGTCATATTGTCTCCATTTGTATTGGAGGCAACATGGCCAATCGAAAAGAGCGCAGCGCGAAGCAGGCGGGTTGTTGTTGACTTTCCGTTGGTGCCAGAAACGACAACGCTTCGACGGTTCTTTGCCAATTCTGCGAGCAAATTCGGGTCAAGCTTCAGCGCTACTTTGCCGCCGATCATTCCACCCGAACCGCGTCCAAGACGGCGAGAGGCCCAGCTGGCCCCCTTCCCCGCTGCTACTGCTACGCGCGAACGTAAAGTCAATGAAGTCATGGAACCTACACTACATTGATTGCTTCATAGCTTCTCCACAGCTTGGACATAATTCCTACAGATCAGCTGTGGGCAAAGTTAGTGTCATGAACACGAACGCAGCACTCCATACGCAGGGTCAGACCGCCACGGCATTCGCTTCCGCCCTCAGCGCGAAGCTTGTCGACACGATCCGCACCAATGCGCGCGTCCTGCGCTACCTGGCCTCGTCGCTGTCCTCAACCGCGCTGGACTACACGATGCTGCTCATCCTGAACGCAACCATCGGCGGAGTCTTCCTGCCGGTCGCACTGGCCAGGGTCTCCTCGTGTTCTCTGAACTTCGCTCTGAACCGGAAGGTCTTCAACGCTCGCGGTGGAATTGTTGCGACAGCAATCCGCTATGCGATCATGGCCGCAAGCGTGATGACCATGTCCTACCTGATGATCCAGGCTCTGGTATCAGCTGGCATGGCTCTGTGGATGGCCTCTTTAACCGCGAACACTTCGCTCTTCATCGTCAACTACCTGGGCCAGAACTTCTTCGTCTTCGGCACTTTGGCCGACCTTCGCACCTCAATTTCCGAGGCCGTGGCCGGGCTGCAGCAGGCAGCAACGCAGGCGACCGGAATCCTTTCGTCGATGCTTGCGCGGATCGCTGGACGGGACTTGGTCTTAGCTGCCTGAAAATTGGGAGCAAAAAGGGGAGGCATTTTCATGCCTCCCCTCACTCACTCCACCTCGAGGACATCGCTCGAGGGGGTGTGTTATCGCGAAACCACAACGGTTCCTTCGATGACCCGAACTCCTTCGGGCGATGCTTCAATAAGCGCGCGAACGCGCTGCTTGCCGGCAGGTCGCCACGCTACGAGGCCTCGGTTCCTGACGGGTACCATGCCGCCGCGTCGAGATTCTTCGCTACGACGTGCATGCGCACGACGCATGGGGCGAATCTGACCGTCTGGGCTTGCCACGAATACTCGGTCAAAGACGGGTTCGAATTCTTCGACCCGCTCAGCCAAGGCATCGCGCTGTTCTCGCAGGCGATCAACTTCGTCCTCCAGCTCCATGATCCGCTGGATACCGTCCAAGTTGATTCCCTCTTCCTGGCTGAGGCGCTGAATCTCCTTCAGACGCTCGACATCGC
>CALIEP010000019.1 GCA_938022345.1 uncultured Actinomyces sp. | reverse complement strand
GGTGAAGGTGGGCACAACGGCTTGAAGTCGATCTCCCAGGTACTGGGGACAAAAGACTACAACCGCCTACGTATCGGGATTGGACGTCCGCCGGGACGCATGAACCCAGCCGACTACGTCTTAGCGCGAATGAATAGCAGCGAACTTGATGACCTCGCCGTCACCATCGCCCAGGCCGCCGATGTCGTCGAAGATATTGTGACCACCAGTTTCAGTGAGGCGCAGCAGCGCCTGCACACGCGTCAGGGAGCCTAAGTGTCACAGTTTTCTGCTCTTCTTCCCGTCTTTGCTCAGGATGAGGCGCTTCATCGCGTCCTTGAATCCATCGATCACGGTGAATCAGGATGCGTCGTTGCTCCTGCGGGTGCGCGCATTCCTCTGATCGCATCAATGGCTCAACGCCGGGATAAGACAATTTACGTCGTTGTACCTACGGGACGTGAAGCAGAAGAAACCGCAAGCGCTCTGCGCGCATGGGTTGAAGACGTCGAGGTTTTTCCCTCATGGGAAACGCTGCCTCACGAGCGCCTATCGCCGCAGGTTGACACCATGGCGCAAAGAATTGCCGTCCTCCGTCGTCTGATCCACCCGCAATCGGGAGACGAACATGCCGGGGCGCTGAATGTCGTTGTCATCCCCGTTCGCGCTCTCATGCAGCCCATCATTCACGGGATCGCGGACCGCGCCCCCGTACGTGTCAAAGCCGGGGATATCGTCGATCTGCCCAACCTCGCCAGGGAGCTTGAAAACCTGGGTTATACGCGCGTCGATATGGTTGAGCAGCGCGGACAATTCTCGGTTCGCGGTGGCATTCTCGATGTTTTCCCGCCCCAGGAAGCACACCCCCTGCGTATCGAATTGTGGGGGGACGAAGTTGATGAAATTCGCGCCTTCTCCCTGTCAGATCAACGAACATTGGGAGTGGTCGACTCTGGTGTCTGGGCGGTTGCCTGCCGCGAATTACTGCTGACGCCGCAAGTTCGTGCAAAGGCCCGCAGTGAGATGGATCGTCTGCCCGGCGCCGCAGAGATTCTCGAGCTTGCCTCTCAAGGGATCGCGGCTCCCGGCCTCGAATCTTTGGCGCCAATCCTTGTCGGTGGAATGGATTCCTTCCTTGACCTGATCCCCGCGGGCGGACTATTCGTCGCCATTGATCCCGAACGTATTCGCGCTCGCGGTGCGGACTTGGTCGCGACAACCGAAGAATTTCTCTCTGCCGCATGGTCACAGGCCGCAGGTGGGGGAGCAGTCCCTCTCGAGGCGGGAGACGCCTCCTTCATTCCCCTCGAGGAAATTTGGGGAGCGCAGGGGCGCCCGTGGTGGGAACTGACGGCGCTTCCCCCCGCTGAACTTGCCGAGGCCATGGCCAAGAATTCCCACGGCCTCGGGGAAGAGGCCGAAAGCGATGTCGCATCGGGAGCGCTGCTCAAAAAGGAAGCGCACTCGGTCATCGTGTCGGATACCTTGGTCGCGCTTGGTGCGCGCGATGTTCGCCCCTACCGAGGGGACTACACTCGCGCACTTGAGGATATCCGAACGCTTATTCGCAGCGGATGGACGCTCATCCTTGCGGCAGAAGGCGAAGGTCCGGCCCGGCGTCTGTATTCGATTGCGACCGATGCAGGAATTGGAAGCCGAATTGTTCAAGAAATCGATCCCACGCAGGATTCATCGGTTCTTGATGTTGTGGCAGCTCCCCGTACGAAGGGTTTTGTCGCTCCGGATCTGAAACTGGCGATCATCTCTGAGTCGGATCTTTCCGGGCGAGTTGGTGCAACGACTCGCGATATGCGCAAGATGCCCTCGAGGCGGCGCAAGGGTGTCGATCCGCTCAGCCTGCATCCGGGGGACTACATTGTCCATGACCAGCATGGCATCGGGCGCTTCATTGAATTGGTCTCCCGAACCGTTGGTCGCGGTGATGGCCAGGTGACCAGGGACTACCTGGTCTTGGAATACGCTCCCTCGAAACGCGGCCAGCCCGGAGACCGTCTCTTCATCCCCACAGATAGCCTGGATCAGATCTCGAAATACACCGGGTCTGATCAGCCCGCACTGACCAAGATGGGCGGTGCCGACTGGGAGAAAACAAAGGCTAAGGCGCGCAAAGCTGTTAAGGAAATCGCGCAAGAGCTCATCCGTTTGTACGCCGTCCGTCAGGCGACGAAGGGTCATGCCTTCGGTCCAGATACCCCCTGGCAACGCGAATTGGAAGATTCCTTCCCCTACGTCGAGACTCCTGATCAGCTGGTCACCATCGACGAGGTCAAGGCGGATATGGAAAAACCGATGCCCATGGACCGTCTGCTAACGGGCGATGTCGGCTACGGAAAGACCGAAATCGCCGTGCGTGCGGCTTTTAAGGCGATTCAAGACGGCAAGCAGGTCGCACTGTTGGTTCCAACGACCCTTCTGGTTCAACAGCACGCGGAGACCTTTGCGGAGCGCTACGCGGGATTCCCAGTGACGATCGGTACCCTCTCGCGATTCTAAACGCCGAAGGAAGCAGAGAAAGTCAAGGAAGGATTGGCCTCGGGAGGAGTGGACCTGGTGATTGGTACCCACTCGCTGCTCAGTGGTGCCATTGCTTTTAAGGACTTGGGTCTGGTCATCATTGATGAGGAACAGCGTTTTGGCGTTGAACACAAGGAGACGCTCAAAGCTCTGCGCGCAGATGTCGATGTTCTCTCGATGTCGGCAACGCCTATTCCCAGAACCTTGGAGATGGCGGTTTCGGGTATTCGTGAAATGTCGATTCTTCAGACTCCTCCCGAAGAACGACAGCCCGTCCTTACCTTTGTGGGTGCTCACACCGATGCGCAGGTCAGTGCGGCGATTCGCAGGGAACTCCTGCGCGATGGGCAGGTTTTCTACGTCCACAACCGAGTGGATTCGATTTCTTCGGTCGCAGCACATATCCAAGAGCTTGTTCCCGAGGCGCGAATTAGGGTCGCTCACGGAAAGCTCAACGAACATCAGTTGGAAAGCGTCATCGTTGATTTCTGGAACCACGATTTTGACGTGCTGGTGTGCACGACCATCGTGGAAACCGGTCTGGATATTTCCAATGCGAATACGTTGATCGTTGACCGCGCAGATACCTTTGGTCTGTCCCAATTGCACCAGTTGCGTGGGCGTGTGGGCCGAGGCCGCGAGCGCGCATATGCCTACTTCTTCTATCCCTCGGACCGCCCGCTTTCAGAAACCGCTCATGAGAGGTTGCAAACGATTGCCCAGAACGCTGATCTGGGGGCGGGTCTTGCCGTTGCGCAGCGTGATCTTGAGATCCGAGGCGCAGGTAACCTTCTGGGCGGTGCACAGTCGGGACACATTGAAGGCGTGGGCTTTGACCTTTACGTTCGGATGGTTGCCGATGCGGTTGCGGCCTTCAAGGGGCAGCGCAAGGAAGAGAAGAAGGATCTGCGCCTAGACGTGACCGTTGATGCGCATATTCCCGAAAGCTATATTTCCGCAGAACGCTTGCGTTTGGAGGTTTACGGAAAGATCGCTGCGGTGGAAAACAGTGAGCAGGAAAAGGACCTGCGCGACGAAATTACAGACCGCTATGGTCCCATTCCGCCTCAGGTGGACTTGCTCTTCGAAATTGCGCGCCTGCGTGCTCTTCTTCGACAAATCGGAATTGACGAAGTCGCTACACAGGGCAAGTACCTGCGTATTCACCCGATCGAGTTGAAGGAATCTCAGGCGCTTCGTCTGAAGCGTTTGTACCCCGGTTGTGTTGTCAAGGCTGCGGTTCGCCAACTTTTGGTTCCGCTCCCCATGACGGCGCGGGTTGGGGGAGTGCCTTTGACCGATCACGCCTTGCTTGAATGGATTGAGAACCTTCTGACAAAGGTTCTCAATCCGACCGTGGCGTCAACGCGCTGATGAGAGCGCTACACTGACACTGACTACGAAGTGAATGAACCGGAGGATATTTTCATGGTTTCACGTGCGCGCGCATCAAAGGCCGCGATCCTTCTTGCCGTGTGTGGTTTGGGACTCGGAGCTTGCTCTGCTCACCCGGGAACCGCCGCAATCGTTGGAGATACGCGTATCAGTGAAGCCGATGTGAGCTTGACCAGCCAGCAGCTCAGTGGGCTGCTTGGTCAAGATGTCGATGCCTCACGGTTGCTTCCGACTCTGAACCAGAACCTGGCCATCGGCAAGCTTGCCGAGAAGAATGGCATCACGGTCTCTGACCAGGAAATCACTGACAGCCTTGCTGAAATGGGACAAGAAGTTGTTCAGCGCGGTGGGAAGAGCACGCCCATTACGAATCCCAGCCCTTTGCTGAAGACCATCATTAAGAACTCGATCGCCCAGCAGAAGCTGCGTTCCTCCGGGATGTCTCAACAGCAATTGGCCCAGGCGAATGCAGAATTGGCGAACACGATTCAAACAACCAAGGTTGAAATCAATCCCCGGTACGGCACCTTGGATGCGCAAAGCGGTTCGCTGACTCAAGGCGTTTTTGGTGACGTCATCCGCGCCAATAGTCGAGCACAGCAATAGCTCGACTCAGACTGATCGATCATCTAAATGTGATGTATCGCCCACCAGAGAGGGTGGGCGATACGGCATTTATGGGGACCTATGTCTAATTTTCGCCAAATAACGCACGGATGGCGTCATGAATATGCAGTGGTGCACGGGTGTAGCAGTTCTGCTTGAGCGCCGAATGTACTAGCGTTAGATACGACAGTAGTCACGTAGTTAATCGATTGGAGAATTAACGTGGCAAGCATTGAAGCAATCGGAGCTCGCGAGATTCTTGATTCCCGCGGTAACCCCACCGTCGAGGTTGAGGTCGTCCTTGAAGACGGCACCTTTGAGCGCGCAGCAGTTCCCTCTGGTGCATCCACCGGTGCATTCGAGGCCGTTGAGCGTCGTGACGGCGACAAGTGTCGTTACCAAGGCAAGGGCGTTCAAGACGCCGTTGACGCTGTGAACGAGATCATCGCCCCCGAACTCATTGACGAAGACGCATCTGATCAGCGTCGTATCGA
>CALIEP010000018.1 GCA_938022345.1 uncultured Actinomyces sp. | reverse complement strand
TAGGCCTACGGTGGTAGGCATATAAGGAGTGAACATGAGTGAATCGACGACCCCCCAATCGATGGCACCTTCGGAGAAGAAGAAAACATCGATTCTGACGAAGCCGGTCATTGAATGGGCTTTGTGGGACTGGGGTTCGGCAGCATTCAATGCTGTTGCAACGACTTTCGTCTTCTCGGTCTACCTGACCAGCGATGGGACTTTCACCGATAAGGGAACCGCTAGTGATTACCTTTCGTGGGGTCTTTTTGCTGCAGGCATCATCATTGCGCTTCTCGCACCGATTACCGGTCAACGCGCTGATCGCCGCGGAAAAGGCGGTCTTGCCCTGACAGTGTTTACGATCTTGGTCGTTATTTGTCTGGCGCTGATGTTCTTTGTCGCTCCGGAAGGACCTTTGGGGCCGCGCGGAGGCCTCTTCCTTGGCATTACGCTTTTGGGCATTGGCAATATTTTCTTCGAATTTGCATCGGTCAATTACAACGCGATGCTTAACCACCTCTCAACCAAAGAGAATATGGGTCGTATTTCCGGTCTGGGATGGGGATCGGGCTACGTCGGCGGCATTGTTTTGCTGCTGATTCTCTACGTTGGGCTGATCAGTCCCGAGGTCGGATGGTTTGGCATTACCCACGCGAATGGATTGCACATTCGCGTCTCGATGGTGATTGCTGCAGCGTGGATGCTGCTGTCTGCACTGCCTTTGATGCTTCACCCTGTGAAGCCTCGGCATATTGACGAGCACCACGGTGAGCATGAAACTCTGTGGGATTCTTACCGAAAGCTCTGGAGCACGGTGAAGTCCCTGGCGAAGGAATCGCCGCACACGCTGTTCTTCCTTGCTGCCTCCGCCGTGTTCAGGGATGGTCTTGCGGGTGTATTCACCTTCGGCGCGATCCTTGCGGGAACTGCTTTTGGCTTCTCCTCGGGCGAAGTGATTATCTTTGCGATTGCGGCAAATATCGTCGCAGGAATTGCCACTATCGCCATGGGTGCCTTGGACGACATTATCGGTCCGAAGCGCCTTATTGTGATCTCGCTGAGCTGCATGGTGATTGCGGGCATGAGCGTCTTCTTCTTGCACAATGGCGGAAAGATTATTTTCTGGACTTTCGGTCTGGCTCTCTGCGTTTTTGTGGGTCCGACCCAGTCTGCATCACGATCTTTCCTTGGACGCATGATCCCCGAGGGGCGTGAAGGCGAGGTCTTTGGGCTGTATGCGACGACCGGTCGTGCAGTGTCCTTCCTTGCACCAGCGATGTACGGCATCTTTCTGGCGTTTGGTCGCAATTGGACGCCTGCCGGTGCGGACTACACCTACTGGGGAATCCTTGGCATCATCTTGATCCTTGCGCTGGGATTGGTCATGACGCTCTTAGTTCACCCGGCAAAGGCAAAGATTCTCTGAAGTAGCTCTACAGCACGCACAAGGGGTCCTCAGTCGTCCGCCCTGTTTTTACGTGTGAAGCCAGCCGGAGTTTCGCTTACTTTCGATAGATCAGAGCCGTTGCACTTGCAGCGATACCTTCACCCCTGCCAGTGAACCCGAGGCCGTCAGTTGTTGTTGCCGAAACAGAGACGGGGGCCCCAAGAATCTGGCTCATCGCCTGCGAGGCTTCTTCGAGGCGTTTCATCATGCGCGGACGCTTTGCAATGACTTGAACCGTGACGTTCCCAATGAGCCAGCCGGCATCTGCCAGCATTCGGCGGACTTCTTCAAGAAATGCCCTCCCTGACGCTCCTGCCCATTCGGGGCGATCGGTTCCAAAATTTGTTCCGAGATCTCCCAGTCCTGCGGCGGCCAAGAGTGCATCGCAGGTGGCGTGTGCGGCAGCATCGCCATCCGAA
>CALIEP010000017.1 GCA_938022345.1 uncultured Actinomyces sp. | reverse complement strand
GTTACTGTTGAGCTCGTAGGTATCGGTTCCATCGGCATCCTCGCGAATCAGGCAGTCCCCGATCCACACAGAGTGTGCGTCCTTCCCCTGAAGTGCACCCTTGTATGTCACACGGGAGTAGCAATTTGGCTGCGAGTGGTCAACGAACACTCGGTGCTCAAGGTGTTGTCCAGAGTCGACGAAGTACAGACCGAGCATGGTCAATTCGCCGCCAGGACCGCGATAATCAGTATCAGAGCAGATACGTACAAGGTAACCACCAAGGCTAACGACGATGTGGCGAACCTTTGCATCGCGTCCAATCGCAATGCGGTGATTCGATGCGTGTACGTAGGTGTCGTCCCATTCCTAAATTGAAACGATTGTCAGATCCGAGGCGTCACCTGCTTCAATCTCAACTGTCTGGTTGAGCGCACCTTGACCGCCGCCTCGGTGATTAATAACAACGGTTGCGGCAGACTGGCTTCCGACACTGACAAGCAGGTGCTGGACGCGGGCATTCTCATCACCGTCAATATCAATCATGACGGGATCGGTGACCTCGGTACGCGGAGGAACAGTGACGATTTGTGCGCGGGTGAAAGCATTCCACGCAACAACCGACGTGCGGTCGCCAGGGGCGAGAACGCTTCCCAGACGCGAATCATCGCGCCCGACCTCTTCAACAGTCACTTCAGCAGGTGCGTTCACCTGCAAGCCCAAGGGCTGTGACTCAAAGAAGTTGGGATCAAATAGTTTTTCAATTCGACGAAGCGGAGTAAAACGCCAATCTTCTTCGCGCCCATGAGGGGCAGGAATCTCTTCAAGAGAGAAAGAAGTGGGGCGATCGCCTCGGGACGAATGTGCTACGGGTGCTCCCGCTCCGTGAGAATGCGGACGGGCAGCGGTCTCTTGGGTCGTCATCAGCCAACAGATCCTTCCATCTGCAACTCAATGAGTCGGTTCAATTCAAGGGCATATTCCATGGGGAGTTCCTTGGCGATCGGCTCGACAAAGCCACGGACGATTGTCGCCATCGCCTCGTTCTCATCCAAACCGCGGCTCATCAAATAGAAGAGCTGATCGGCGGAAACCTTTGAAACAGTTGCTTCGTGTCCCATTTCGACGTCATCAGTACGGACATCGACGTAGGGATAAGTATCAGTACGCGACACCTTGTCCACCAGAAGCGCGTCACAGAGCACGTTGGACTTCGAGTGGCGGGCACGTGCATTGATCTGAACAAGACCGCGGTAGGAAGTGCGGCCGCCACCACGAGACACAGACTTCGACACGATCGAAGAAGAAGTGTGGGGTGCCATGTGGACCATCTTTGCACCGGTATCTTGCTGCTGCCCCGGACCAGCGAAACCAATAGAGAGAGTTTCACCGCGAGCATGCTCACCCATGAGGAAGCAAGCAGGGTACTTCATCGTGATAGCAGCACCCATATTGCCGTCAACCCATTCCATGGTGCCGCCCTCGTAGACCATCGCACGCTGAGTCACGAGGTTAAGCACGTTCGGCGACCAGTTCTGCACCGTGGTGTA
>CALIEP010000016.1 GCA_938022345.1 uncultured Actinomyces sp. | reverse complement strand
TGCCTTAACTTTCCCATCCCACACGCGGCTGTGCCAAGTGGACACGGTTTATTCGTTTCAATCATTGAGGCGTTGAGAAACCACACGCGTCACGCCATCTCTCATCGTCACGCCATAGAGTGCATCCGCAATCTCCATCGTACGTTTTTGGTGAGTGATGACAATCAGCTGCGAAGTCGCACGAAGTTCTTTAAATATTTCCAGCAGACGCGACAAATTGATGTCATCCAAAGCCGCTTCAACCTCATCCATCACGTAGAAGGGAGAAGGACGAGCTTTAAAGATTGCAACCAAGAATGCCAAAGCCGCCAGGGATCGCTCTCCGCCCGACAGCAAAGAGAGCCGCTTGACTTTCTTCCCAGCAGGTCGCGCCTCAATTTCGATCCCCGTATCGAGCATAGAATCGGGATCGGTCAAAACCAGACGCCCCTCTCCCCCGGGGAAAAGAACACTAAAGACATGTTCAAAGTGGCGCGCGGTATCAGCCCATGCCTCTTCAAATGCTTCCTGAACCAAGCGATCGACGTCATCAATGATTGTCAGCAGATCAGATTTGGATTTCTTCAGGTCCTGTACTTGGGCAACTAAAAACTCATGGCGTTTGGCAAGCGCTGCGTGTTCTTCCAAGGCCAGCGGGTTCACGCGTCCAAGTTTTTCAAGCTCTTTCAGTGCTTGATCAAGGGTGCGAACTTGCTCTTCACGAACATAAGGACGAGCGGGGATTTCAGCACCGTCTTCGGCCTCGACATCTGGTTCTGCGGATTCTTCGCTTAAAACAGGAACAAGATTGTGCGGACCGTAGTGCTCAATCAGTTCATCGCCTTCTAAAGAGAGCTCCTCCATGGCACGCGTTTCAAGTTGTTCAACCCGCATGCGCAATTCGGCACGCAGGATCTCAGCCTGCTGCGAGGCTAAAGTAAGCTGCGAAATTTGCGAACGCACATCATCAAGTTCCCGGCGTACGGCAGTAAGTTTCTCTGAATCAGCCTTTCGCGATTCTTCAATCGCATCACGGCGAGCCTTTGCGGAGGCGACCGCACTCTGAGCGCGAGCGTAACCTTTCTGCGCTTCTTCCAAGACTCTTTGAGCTCGCGAGAGTTCACGCCGACGGTGTTCTTCCCTCCGCTGATAAGCAATGCGTTCTTCACGACTTCGCGCGGCGGCTTGGCGAAGATTTCGCGCTCTGGAGGCGGCGCCTCGGGACTCTTCTTCTGCAGCTCGTAAAGCCAAGCGAGCCTGGGTTTCTTCGTCGCGTGCTGCACGCGCGGCTGCCGCGCACTCTTCGGCATGACGGCTGGCGGCCTCGAGATCAACATCGGGCGCTTCGAGAGCTGCGTTTTTCAGGCGCTGCTGAGCATTTTCGTGAGATTCGCGTGCCTGTTCTAACTGTTCTTGTGCACGCTTGAGGGTTTCCTCGGCGCGAGTAGTCTCAGCACGGGCAGCTCGAAGAGCACTGTGAACGCGCGCGGCTTCCTGGGCAATCTTTGCTTGACGCGCATCTTCTTCACGAAGGGTCTTCAGAGCTTGATTCGCGCCGCGAACTGCTAGGTCAAGTGCTGCGTTAGCGCGTGTCAGTTCTTCTTGGGCGCGTCGCTCTTCCTCCATAGCTGCGCTTGCGGCTGCCGCCGCTTCCTCATATTGCGCGCGAAGGGCAAGTGGTGAGGCGCTTTCTTCGCCCGCAACCAACATCGAGGTACGCGAGAGAACATCTCCCTGAGTCGTTGCAACGCGTTCAATTTCTGGGGGTGTTAGTGCTTGGAGAGCTTCCTCCAAAGTCTCACACACCCATGAACCCACAAGAAGAGTATCGACAATCCCATCGAATGCCGTCGAAGTGACGAGATCCTTTGCCCATGCACCTGCAAGGCCATCAAGTTTTGGCGCTTTTTGAGAATTCGATGCGTCGTCGACAAGAAGACGCACTTGTCCCTGAGCCTTATGACGCGCATCGGCAGCGGTTTCCCACGCATGTTCTGGGGTATCGATGACCAGGGCATCGGCAAAAGGAGAAAGCAATTGCGCAATTGCGTTTTCATAACCCGCGCGAATGTGGAGTGCGCTGGGTAGATCACCCTTCGCACCGGGAGCATTCATATACGAGGCAGTGCCATCACTTGGAGTCAGCGTTTGGGCGAGCGCATCGCGGCGCGCTTCCCAGCGTGCGCGTTCTGCCCGAGCATCGCGCTCGCGCGCCAGAAGCTCATCAACTTTTTCGCGTGCCTCTTCCCGCTTCGTTTGCGCGATATTCAGGGCTTTCGCAGCAGTTGAATCGTTTTGGGGATCGCTTTCTGAATAGGCTTCGGCCTCGCGCGCAGCTTGAGCCTCACGCTCTCGTGCCGCATCCAGTTGATGCGCCGCGCGTTGCGCTTCCGATTGCGCAGCATCCAGACGTGAGACAGCCGAGGCCACCCCAGCACTCAGTCGCGCGCTTGCTTCGCGATAATCGGCAAGCAGACGATTCGCTTGCGCAAGGGCACGCTGGGCCTCGTCATCACGTTTTTCCGCCTCACCACGCTGTCTTAATGCCTGATCGACGCGTTCTGAAGCGCTTTGCACGCGTTGAAGGATCTGTGCATCCTCATGGCTTGCTGCCTGCGCGCGCTCATCCAAAGAAGCCGGGTCTTCACTTTGAGGTGCCAATTCCGGCTGAGAATGCGTTAATACTCGTTCGCGAGCAATCGTCATTGTTGCATTGAGGCGTTCAGCGATTGCGGTGAGAGCTTGCCATTCCTCCATCGCCTGCGCAGCATGCGGATGGCGCTGCGCTTCCTCTGCTTCTAACTCACGGAT
>CALIEP010000015.1 GCA_938022345.1 uncultured Actinomyces sp. | reverse complement strand
GGGTTGCGTAGAACGCGCGTGGGTGCCCAAAACGACGGCGTGTCATCCAGTCGCGGAAAGCGACAAATAGGCCTAAGACAGCCAGCGCGTAGAGACCCGACCATTTGACCGACATCGCAAGACCACACAAGATACCCGCGACCAATAGCCACCAACGTGCACCCGCATGGGGGCCGATGCGAGAGGGATTATCGGGGTCCGGCTTCCATTGGGAAAGTTTCTCGACTAAACGCGGATGCGAAATCACCTGATCTTTCAGGACAGCAAGGAATGCGGCAGCGGCAAACATCGCAAGGAATATATCCAAAAGACCGGTTCGCGAGAGAACGATCGCGATGCCATCTGTTGCCATAAAGAATCCCGCAAGCGCTGTGATAGCGGGGGAACGGAACAAATGCTGTGCAATTCGCGCGGTAAGGAAGACAAGAATGATTCCTGCGATGGCTGCACTGATGCGCCAGCCGACCGGATTAGTTGCTCCGAAGACGCGCATTCCCAAGCTGATCAACCACTTTCCGACCGATGGGTGAACGACGTACCCACCATTGGTCGAAAGCCCAGAGTAATCACCCGCGATAAACATCGGGTCGTTATCCTTCGCCCAGCTTCCCTCATAGCCCAAAGTCATCAGGGAATAGGCGTCTTTCACGTAGTAGGTCTCATCGAAGACCAGAGTCTTAATCGTTCCAAGACCAGGAAGCCTTATGAGCGCTGCCACAAGCGTCGTCACAAGAGTTGCTACCCAGCCGGCTTGCGCAGACATCGGGAAACGCGCCCACCTGGGAATGGGGACGGGCTTCCATTCGCGTCCCGTTCCTTCGGGAGCGGCATCAGCCTCTTCGTCGTTTGCTGAGGCCTCGTTCGCCTCTGCCGAGGCCTTGTTCACCTCCGTCGAAGGGCTGGGCTCGCCTTCCTCGGCCTCGGGAAGGGGGTCGTGCGCAACAGCCGGGGAAGCCTGGTCCGGACCCAAGGCGGGGTCTTCGGGAATATCTGAATCGGAAAGAGTCTTGTCGTCCACCCGACCAGTTTACCGAGGCGCCTGCTCAACTGGAGTAGCACACCCAAAGGTGCGACGATTAACGCGTGAGTGAAGACCAGGATTACATTCAGGCCCCCGCGTCAATCCTCCTTGCGGCTACCCCGATTGGCGATGTACGCGATGTTTCCGCACGCTTAGCCCCTGCACTTGAGCAGGCGGACATTATTGCTGCCGAAGACACGCGCCGCCTCCTTGCCTTGGCCTCGAGAATGGGAATCCGTCTGAGCGCCAAGCTGATGAGCCTCCACGTTAACAATGAGTCCGCTAAGGCCTCGGCAGTCGTCGAGCAGGCGCGGGCAGGTGCGCGCGTCGTCATGGTTTCCGATGCGGGAATGCCGACGGTTTCCGACCCGGGATTTCGCCTGGTTCACGAGGCCACGGCGGCTGGTGTCCACGTCAGTGTCCTCCCGGGACCCTCGGCTCCCGTTACTGCGCTGGCCCTGTCTGGGCTTCCCTCCGATCGCTTTGCTTTCGAGGGTTTCCTTCCCCGAAAAACTGGTGAAGCAACCCGCTATTTGAAGGCCCTTGCGCAAGATCCTCACACCCTGATCTTCTTCGAATCACCTAAACGCGTCCATGACACTCTGATTCTCATGGCTGAGGTCTTTGGTGCCGATCGCCAAGCCGCGCTGTGTAGAGAGCTGACAAAAACCTACGAAGAGGTGATCCGCGGGAGCCTCGCAGAACTGGTTGAGGCCACAGAAGGTGAAGTTCTTGGTGAAATCACGCTTGTGATTGCACCCGGACATGCGCAGGGCAATGCGGATGACCATGTCGAGGCAGTGCTTGCCTTGGCAGCAGAGGGGATGCGTTTGAAGGATGCCGCTGCCGAGGTTGCCGAGGCCACAGGGCTACGCAAGAACGAGCTTTACCGCGCAGCACTCGCACGCACAAACTAGGGGAGCCGGTGCGAATCAGAGCAGCGTGCGCGAATCAGGCCTGAGAAGGGACCAGCTCAACTCCGGCCTCGGCCATGCGTGCGGCGGCGAGCTCACCCAACTCGGGACTGACGGGCTCAGTGAGGTCGGTGAAGACTCGCACTTTAAAACCGTCCTTCACGCCATCCAGCGCTGTTTCGCATACGCAGTGGGACTGAGCAAGGCCGACAACATCCAGCGAATCAATACCTTTGTCGCGAAGGAGCTCAAGCAGGGGACGCTTCGTTGCTACATCTTCGCCGTCGAAGGCAGAATAAGCGGCCTCGTACATGCCCTTGTGGATGGTGACATCCGCGTGGAGGGCTCCAAGTGCTGGGTGCAGCTCGGCCTCGGCAGTACCTGCAACCCCGTGAGGAGGCCAGGTGTCAACGAAGTCGGGATGGTCAGAGAAATGCGTCCCCGGATTAATATGCCAATCTTGTGAAGTTACGATGCAGTCGTAATCCGCTGCGTGAGCGGCAGCAAAATCAGCGACGCGCTGAGCGCAGGCATTCCCGCCTTCAACAGGAAGAGCACCGCCCTCGCAAAAAGTAGGTTGAACATCAACAATGATGAGCGCGCGGGGCATAACATCCTCCCAAAGTATGAGCAGCGTATGCTTCGAGAATAGGGCAGGGACGACTGGAGCGCCAATAGGCACTAGACTAAGGGACCATGAGTCGTATTTTGTCTGCCGTTGCATGGCCCTATGCCAACGGCCCTCGCCACATTGGTCACGTTGCCGGTTTCGGAGTTCCCTCCGATGTTTTCTCTCGCTACATGCGAATGGCCGGGCACGACGTGCTGATGGTGTCCGGAACTGACGAGCACGGAACCCCCATTCTGGTTGCCGCCGATGGTGCGGGAATCAGCGCGCGCGAGCTGGCAGACCAGAACAATCGACTCATCGTCGAAGACTTGGTCCAGCTGGGACTGTCCTACGACCTTTTCACGCGTACGACCGCTGGAAATCACTACCGAGTTGTCCAAGACATGTTCCGGACCGTCCGCGATAACGGTTACATGATTGAACAGGTCACCCGCGCGGCGATCTCACCTTCGACCGGACGCACTCTTCCCGACCGTTACATCGAAGGTACCTGTCCGATTTGTGGTGCAGAGGGCGCTCGCGGCGATCAGTGCGATAACTGTGGTAACCAGCTTGATCCCACAGATCTGATCAATCCTCATTCGCGAATCAAC
>CALIEP010000014.1 GCA_938022345.1 uncultured Actinomyces sp. | reverse complement strand
TTCAACCGACCCGCGCACTCCCGCCACTGCCTGGGACGGTCCCAGTGCTGGGGCACCCGAAGTCTTGGATTCATCGCGTCCGCAAGATCTTGTTCAGCAGTTCCACCGCACGTACTTCATGCCTGACCGCGTCCGAGACGGTCATGAACCGACACTTGACTATGAGCGTCTCCACATGCGAGTGAGCTTTATCCGCGAAGAGTTTGCTGAGCTGCTCGGGGCCTTGTACGGAAAGGAAGCGCGTGCAATCGTTGAAGAAGCGACACAACGTGCGGTGGAAGCAGATGATGGAACGCGAGACATCATCGAAACAGCCGATGCTTTAGGCGATCTGGTCTACGTCATCTATGGCATGGCCCTGGAATCTGGAATCGATTTGAATCGTGTCCTTGCAGAAATTCAGGCGTCTAATCTGTCGAAGCTTATGCCTGATGGCAGTGTGAAACTCCGTGAGGACGGCAAGGTATTGAAGGGACCAAACTTCTTCACACCGAATATTGCTCGAGCCCTTGGTCAGGAATAACACACTTTTTGCACTCGTTGCTCTCTAGGTTTTCAGGGACAATGGGTGATACCGAACGAGAGAAGGAGAGCACTGTGGCCCGAGTCGTCGTTGTTGGTGGCGGGTACGGTGGTGTCACCGTCGCCAAGGGACTTGATCCTCTTGCCGAAGTTATTCTGGTCGAGCAAAAAGATCAGTTTGTTCACCATGCTGCGGCTCTGCGTGCCGCAGTCGATGAGGCTTGGCAGCATTCAATTTTCATGCCCTATTCGAATCTTCTGAGCAATGGGCGGGTCGTTCATGGAACGGTTTCTCAGGTTGAAGGGACTCGAGTTCATATCTTCGGTCAGGACCCGATCGATGCTGACTACGTTGTTCTAGCAACCGGTTCAACTTATCCATTCCCAGCAAAGTACTCGGCTTCGCGTTCTGATGTTGCAAAGGCACGCCTCAAGCAGTTGCATTCCTACCTTCATGGTGCCCGCTCCGTACTTTTGGTAGGTGCCGGAACTGTTGGTATTGAATTCGCAGGGGAATTGCGCAATGCCTTCCCGGACCTGGAAATTACCTTGGTTGAGAAGGAATCTGAGCTCCTTCCGACTCAGGGCTTTGCTGATGAGCTGCGCGATCAGGTCCGAGAGCAATTGAAGGAGCTGAATATCCGTCTCATTGAGGGCTCCGAGCTTGCCTACCTTCCGCCATTCAATGTTGGTGAGCTTGGTCGTTTTGTTGTTGAAACAAAGGACGGTCATCGTATCGAAGCCGATATGTGGTTCCAGTGCTATGGTGCTCGTCCGAACACCGGTTATGTCGCTGGTACCGAGCTTCAGTCTGCAGTTCGTCCAGATGGTGCTCTCAAGGTGGAACCGACGCTTCAAGTCGTTGGCCAAACCAATATTTACGCGATTGGTGACGTGACGGATGTTCGCGAATCAAAGCGTGCTGATGCCGCTCGAGCTCAGGCGCGCATCGTGATCTCGAATATTTCTTCACAGCTGTCTGGCAAAGAGCCGCAGGCGACCTACAACCCCAGTGATGAATGGGTGATCTTGCCCTTGGGACCTGAGCATGGCGCCTCTCAGCTTCTTGATTCTCAGGGTAATTCGCGCATTTTAGGTCCCGATCAAACGGCGGAGATCAAGGGCGCTGATCTGATGGTTTCTGTCATTAGGTCCCAGCTGAACTTGCCGTAGACATCGTGTAGGATGTGTGACTATGACCACGAAACCTCGTCTTGTCCTAGATCAGCTGATTGCCGCTTTCGAGAATCACTACGAGGTGGCTTCCTCCGATCCAGTCGATGAACAGGCACTCATTGATGCCGAAGAAGCTCTCCGTGATGCCTTCTTCACCTATGATGACGTGCTTTTAACGCAGTTCGAAGTCGAGCTTCCTTTCGACCTCATCGTTTCTGATGAGGAAGACGAGGACGAAGATTTTGACGACGACGATGAAGATGATGAAGAAGTCGATGAAGATGACGATGAATTCATCGATCTTGATGAGGACGCGGACGAAGACTAGTCGCTTCAGTTGTCTTTAAGGTGTGCGGGCAGTGCGACTGCCCGCACACGTTTATTTAATGCCCGCTTCTATTTAGCACTCACTTCACTTAACACTTGGCGAATCGGGAGTGGAAGCTCAATGCGGCCATTGAGTATCTGCTCGAGTTGTACTAGGTTTCGAGGCCCGATGATCGCGCTTGTCACTCCCGGCGTGCCTTCCACCCATGCCAGAGCAACGTCGGTGATAGAACATTCCAGCCCATGTGCTGCCTGAGATAAAGCTTCGACAATCGGAAGACTGCTCTCCAGGTATGGCTCAACACTTGAACGCAGATGTGCGGATGCGGCTCGTGAATCAGGTGGCGTTGTATGGCGATATTTTCCTGTCAGGACGCCTCCAGCAAGCGGTGAATGCGCGAGGAATCCAAAGCCGTTGTACCGAGCACGGTCGAGCAGGGGGGAAGAGCATAGGAGTGAGTATTCTTCTTCGACGGCGGCCAGAGGAAGTCGATCTGATTGTGCCCACATGAGCGCGCAATCCCAGGTATCGCGGTGACTGAGCCCAAGGTAGTGCGCGCGTCCACTGGAATAGGCCCATTCGAGCGCCGAGAGAGTTTCCTCGAGCGGAATTTCAGTAGGGGATGGAGTTGCTAGCCAGAGGTCAACGAAGTCTGTTTCGAGAATCGCAAGTGTCGTATCTAGGCAGCGGAGCATGTCTCCGCGAGAAGCAGAGAGCTCATTGGCTCCTTGAGAGAAACGCATTGCACCCCGTAAAGCAATCGTCACTCGGTGACGGCCAACGGCGCGTAAGGCCTCGGCAAGGACACTAAGAGCGCGCCCCGAGCCGTGCAGAGGACTCACTTCTACAAGCGTACCTCCAGCGTCAACAAAGGATTTGAGCATCGCGCAGGCCTGATCTTCATCTGTGTCGCGTCCCCAAGTCAGTGTTCCCAAACCCAGACTGGATACAGAAAGCCCATGTGTTCCACATTGACGAATCTCCATAGATATAAGCCTAGAACGCCCAGGCTATGACGGCATACACATGCCCATCTTTGGCTAGCCTGAGGCCAAGCGCCGTAGAGTTGGGGATATGAACTGGCTTGATGCAATCATCCTTGGACTTGTTCAGGGCCTGACGGAGTTCCTTCCCGTTTCGTCCTCCGCGCATATTCGCATCGTTGGTGAGCTTACGGGCTCAACCGATCCGGGTGCTGCTTTCACCGCAATTACGCAAATCGGTACCGAGCTCGCGGTTGTCATTGTCTTCTGGAAGGACATTGTCCGTATTCTCAGTGCATGGTTCCGTTCTTTGCCGCTGGGCGCAAAGGAAAATCGAGTGCCCTCAAGTGATCCAGACGCGCGAATGGGATGGATGATTATTGTCGGTTCGCTTCCGATTTGTATTCTGGGCCTTCTTTTCCAAGATGCGATCGATACGGGCTTGCGTAACCTGTGGATCACTTCGGCGATGCTGATTGTTTTCGGCCTACTTTTGGGCTTTGTTGATCGCTATGCTCCTCAAGAGCGCGACCTGAAATCGATGACGTGGAAGGATGCACTTCTGTACGGCATCGCGCAGGCAATGGCCCTCATCCCAGGTGTCTCTCGTTCGGGTGGAACGATTACCATGGGACGTTTCTTGGGCTACACCCGTGAAGCTGCAGCCCGCTATTCCTTCCTTCTGGCAATGCCGGCCGTGTGGGCTTCAGGGCTCTACAAGGTGGCGAAGGTTGTGACCGGCAGTGACACCATTGCTGTTGGCCCGACAATCGCGGCAACAATCATTGCCTTCGTGGTCGGCATTGTTGTGATCTTGTGGTTCCTGAAGATTATTTCGACTCAGTCCTATGCGCCCTTCGTTTGGTACCGAATCGCAATTGGTATTCTTGTAGCTCTTGGTCTGTTAAGCGGTTTGCTTTCCCCCTTGGGAACAACTCCCGCTGCCTGATTCTTGTGTGAAGGACGTACGAAAGTATGACTCTGCCTGAGGCAATTCTCTTCGATATGGATGGCACGATCGTCGATACCGAGCCCCTGTGGGAGGGAGCGGAAGGACAGGTGCTTGCCGAGATGGGGACACAGATGACCCCACAGATGCGTCAAAAGATGTTGGGGTCTACTTTGCCGCGGATGGTGGCAATTTTGCGTTCATTTGCCCGCAATCCTCTTGACGAGGCTGTGGTTGCCGATCGTGTTGAACAGGGAGTGATCGATCGCCTGGACGCTGGATTGCCCTGGAAAGACGGGCTTGTTGAACTCCTAGGTTGGTGCCATGAGCACTCAATTCCGACAGCGGTCGTTACAGCGACGCGACGGCGAGTAGCATCCAGGGTCCTTGAGCATGTACCTGCGACACCCGGTTTTACGAATGCAATTTACGGAGATGACGTCTCGGAAGGAAAACCTTCACCAGAGGGCTACCTTAAGGCAGCGGAGCTTCTTGGAGTTGATATCCGGCGCTGCATGATTGTCGAGGATTCTCCGGTCGGTCTTGAAGCCGCTTCTGCCAGCGGCGGAGTAGCCGTCGCGATCAAGGGGGCGGCACCTGAAGAGTTCGCCGCTGATTTTCCCTATATTCGAGAGCTCAGTGACCTCAGTGAAAGTGTGATTGAGTCGATTATGGAAGGGCAGCGACCGAACTTCGTTCGCGCTTACTGATCGGATTGCTGCGGGCCCATTGCCAGCAAACGTTCCAGGCCGCTGGTTGGAATCTCGGGTGTTGTCCCGTCAAAGAGCGGACACATCGTGCGTACTCCACACCAATTGCATAGCGGGTTGCGTCGAGGAGCGAAATAGCCCTGCAGTGCGTCCCTTCTCATCGATTCCCAGGTCCGGCTCAGTTCTTCGCTGAAGTGGGAAATATCAGCGGAATCAGGATCAAAGGTCAGCACCTTCTGAGAAGCAAGATAAACCAGCTGTGTACGCTTTGGCAGACGCTTTGTGAGGGAAAGCAGGAGCGCGTAAAAGCGCATTTGAAACAGTGCTTCCTCTTGAAAACGCGGGGAAGGAGCCTTCCCGGTCTTGTAGTCGATCACCCTCAGAGCTCCGTTGGGTGCTTGGTCGACGCGGTCGATGTAACCAAGGAGGTTGACTCCTTGCGAAGTCGTTGCCTCGACAAGAGCTTCGGTAGACAGTGGCTCTAGTGCTTGGGGATCTTCGATCGCAAAATAATTACTGATCATCGAGTACATTCGCTCGTGCCAGCGTACGAAGTCTGCATGGTCTGTAAATACATTCATGACACTCGGGTCAGCTGCACGAGTCTTTTCCCATTCGGTACGTAAAAGCTCGAGAGCGAGTGTTTCATTGCGGTCTTCCCGTGGGAGGGCATAGAGGTTTTCCAAGGTGGCGTGAACTGTTGTCCCAAGAAGTGTTGCTTGCGTTGGCGGTTCTTTAATGCGGTCGACGACATGCAGGCGAAACTGCAGCGGGCAGCGTTGGTACTATTTAGTGCGACTTGCAGAAAGTGCAGGCCGGCTTGGGAGTGAATTCCTCATGCATCTACCGTAACCAGTTCCACCTTTTCACGCGGGGTTTAAACAGGCAGTTCTTCCACACACCGCGGTAGTGTAGAGGCGATGAGCACACATGAACATGAAGCCCAGGGCCTTGGCCAAGAACGTCACCGTGGTCCTCTCCGAGAAGGAGAGCGCGTCCAAATTCGCGACCCAAAGGGCCGCTTGCACACCGTTATTTTGGTTTCTGGTGGTCGTTTTCAATCCAATCGTGGCTTTATCGATCACGATGATCTAATCGGTTGCCCTGATGGCCAGGTCATCACTACTGAAGAGGGACGTCAGTTCCAAATTCTGCGCCCGCTTCAAGTTGACTATGTCATGTCAATGCCCAGGGGCGCTGCAGTCGTTTACCCGAAAGATGCAGGGACGATCGTTCACTACGCGGATATTTTCCCCGGCGCAGTAGTTGTCGAGGCCGGTGCTGGGTCGGGTGCTTTATCGATGGCTCTTTTGGACGCAGTGGGGGAGCGCGGCACGCTGATTTCTGTCGAAAGACGCGAAGAATTCGCACAGATTGCGCGCGATAACGTTGAGCTGTGGTTTGGCGCTCCACATCCAGCGTGGGATCTTCGGGTCAATGATCTGGCAGATGAACTCAATGCCATGCCTGAATCGAGCGTTGATCGCGTAGTCCTCGATATGCTCGCACCCTGGGAGAACTTGGATGCGGTTGCACATGCGCTTGTTCCCGGCGGTGTTCTGTGCTGTTACATTGCGACCGTGACTCAGATGTCCCGATTGATCGAAGATCTTCGTTCCTCTCAGAACTTTACCGATCCCATCGCCTGGGAGACGCTTTCGCGTGAATGGCACGTCGATGGTTTGGCTGTTCGACCCGAGCATCGAATGGTTGCGCATACTGGATTCTTGATGATTGCCAGGCGTCTTGCTCCGCAGACCACTCCTCAGGAACGCTCAACTCGTCCAGCCAAAGCGGCTGAAGGCCTCGAAGGAGCGTGGAATAGTGAAGATGAGTGGAGCGAGCAGAAAGTCGGCCTTCGCGTCAGCTCGGAGAAGAAAATCCGTAAGGTCAAAAGGGACCTTGACGCTAAAGCACGGGCGTGGGTAGAAGGGCGTAGTGATGACCAACAGTGACGCTTCACTCTCAATTCTTGAGCAGAAGAATGCCCATCTGAGTGCGGCTCTCACTCAGGCGCGTCAAGAACTTCTCCGCCTGAGGGAACAACTCAAGCATTTGAATCAACCGCCGCTGACCCTAGGGATTTTGCATCGCGCGCAGCCGTCTTCGCGTGTTCTTGAAGTCTATGTGTCAGGTCGTCTCATGCGCCTTGCGGCAGATACTTCCCTTGACATCACATCTATCTCACCGGGGCAACAGGTTCTTATCGACGACAAGATGATTGTTGTTGGGATCGGCGAGTATTCGCGAACCGGTGAGCTCGCACAGGTTGCGGAACTTATTGGGGTCGATCGTGCCGTCGTCTCTGCCGAGGCCGGAAGCCATCGCATTGTTGAACTTGCCGGTCCGCTACGCCACGGTACTCTTCGCCCCGGGGAGAGCGTCTTGGTCGACCCTCGTACGTCCTTTGCCTATGAACGTATTATTCGCCAGGACGTCGAGCAGCTTCTCACTCCTGAAATTCCCGATGTTACTTTCGATGACATCGGCGGACTAGACACTCAGATTGAGACAATTCGACAGGCGATTGAACTTCCCCTGCGTCACCCCGAGCTATATCGGCAATACGGTTTGCGGCCGACAAAGGGAATTTTGCTATATGGGCCTCCAGGTTCCGGTAAGACGCTGATCGCCCAAGCACTCGCACGATCATTACGGGACTTTAGCTCTTCAGGTGAAGGCTATTTCCTCTCAATTAAGGGGCCCGAACTTCTCACGAAGTTCGTTGGTGAGACAGAACGACAGATCCGTGCAATTTTCGCTCGGGCTCGCGCATTGGCTTCATCGAAGGTACCAGTCGTGATCTTCTTCGATGAGATGGAAGCTCTTTTCAGAACACGCGGTACAGGAATTTCCTCCGATGTCGAAACGATGGTGGTTCCTCAGCTGCTCGCTGAAATGGACGGTGTTGAAAGTCTTGACAACGTAGTGATTGTTGGTGCTTCAAACCGTGCTGACATGATCGATCCTGCTGTACTTCGCCCCGGAAGACTCGATGTGCGTATCCGGATTGATCGCCCAGATGAACGTGCGGCGAAGGATATTTTCAGAAAGCATCTTGACCGCTCTGTACCTCTTGCACAAAACGGGCAGCAGTTGAGCCATGAAGAGATGATCGATCGGGCAGTTGCCAGCCTTTATCGACGCGATAGCAATTCGGCTTTGCTGTCCGTTCGCAGTCATTCCGGTCAGGAACGCACCATCTATCTTGCCGATATCGTTTCGGGTGCCATGATCGCAGGAATTGTGGAGCGTGCGAAGAAATACGCAATCCTTGACGCAATCGAGAATGGTACTCAGGGGATGACGCTCGACCACGTGATTCGCGGCCTTGGCGATGAAATTCGCGAATCAATGGAACTGGCGACCCGACAGGCTCCTGCGGACTGGGCGCGCACGATCGGCCTGGATCAAGATATCGCCGATATCCGTCCGCTGAAGGAGAACCGGCAATGAGCTCTCATATGGTGATGAGTACCGAGACTGAATTCGGTATTTATACTCCCGGCAATCCTGGAGCTGATCCTGTTGACCTATCCTGCAGGATAGTTGATGCCTACTCGGCTCTCTCGCGCCGTGGGACCCCTACGGAGGGTAGCCAGCCCGTTCGCTGGGACTATACAGCTGAAGATCCTTTGAATGACCTGCGTGGCATGAGACTTTCTCGTGCAGCTGCAGATCCTTCGATGCTGACCGATGACCCCTACCATCTTGCTCCTTCAGGTGGAAGCGAAAGGCTTCCCTTGCCTCGACACTCAAGCGGATATTTGCCTGCAGCGGTGTCATCTGTGCTGACAAACGGTGCGCGGCTCTACGTTGATCACGCTCACCCAGAGTATTCTGCGCCTGAAACGCTCAGCGCACGCGATGCTGCGCTGTGGGATCGCGCCGGCGAAGTCATTGCGCGACGAATGATGTCAGCAGCTCGTGAGCGCGGAGATGAGATCGTGTTGGTGAAGAACAACACGGATGGTAAGGGCGCGGCTTACGGTACGCACGAGAACTATCAGATCAGCCGTCGCATTGATCTTGACGATCTCATCCGAGGCCTCACCCCGTTCTTCGTCACCCGTCCGGTTATTTGTGGCGCAGGGCGCGTCGGAATCGGTCAGCGCAGTGAATTTGCTGGTTTTCAGATCTCGCAGCGAGCTGACTTTGTTGAAAATGAAGTCGGCTTAGAGACTACCTTTAACCGCCCGATTATTAATACTCGCGACGAAGCTCATGCGAACCCCGCCTACTTCCGGCGCCTTCACGTGATCGGCGGAGATGCCAACCAATTCGATTCCTCGCTCTATCTTCGCCTGGGAACAACCGGCTTAGTGCTCAAAGCAATTGAGGCCGGCCTCGGGATGGAATGGGATGCTCTTGCGATGGACGATCCGGTTCAAGAAACCTGGAACATAAGCCATGACCCGACGCTGACTTACAAGGCTGGGCTTGCCGGAGGTGCGCGAAGCGCCCTCGACATTCAAAAGATTTATGTCGATTTGGTCTGCGAGACATTCAGCCGGGCAGGTATTGAACTGAGCACAGACGAAGAACGTGTCCTGAAGTACTGGGATGATGTCCTTACACGTATGTCTGAGGAGCTTTTTAGCGTCGCCACCGAGGTTGATTGGGTCGGGAAGTATCAGCTCCTCGACCGTCAGCGCCAGCGTCTGTCAACCACGTGGGACGACCCTAAACTTGCTGCGATGGATCTGCAGTGGGCGGATTTGCGTGAGGATCGTTCGCTGGTGGCTGCGCTTGATCGAGCCGGGCGCGTGAAGCGGATGTTCGCTCCCGAGGAAGTTGAGCATGCTGCAGATTGGGCCCCTGAAGACACTCGTGCATACTTGCGTGGGTATGCCGTGAGAAATCTTCCAGGATTGATCGCTGCATCGTGGACATCGCTGTGTGAAGCGCAGGGCGATCAGATGATTAGGCGTCCTATTGTTGAGGCTGCCGGTGTTGATCCGTCGGTCCTTTCCGATCTTGAACACGGAACTTTGATCCGTGTAGAACAGGAGTAGATATGAGTCTTTCGCAATTGTTCGCCGGCGGCGCTGGTCATGAGGACGACGAGGCTGCGGGTCAGGTACAAGCTCAGGCTTCTTCCCAAAGTGATTCTCTTGACGAGCTTCTTGATCAGATTGATACCGTCCTAGAAACGAATGCTGAATCTTTCGTCCAGGGCTTTGTCCAAAAGGGAGGCCAGTGAGGTGAAGCGACGGGTCATCGGTATCGAAACAGAGTATGGGCTAACCTGCGCGACACGTTCTGGTGCTCGTGCGACTCACGATGCCGATGCTGCTGCGCACCTGCTTTTCGTGCCCTTCGCACAGGGTGGTCGGGCTCCTAACCTGTATCTGCGCAACGGTGGGCGACTCTATCTTGATGTTGGCGCACACCCCGAATATGCAACTGCGGAGTGCGACACTCTTCTTGACCTTCTCGCACAGCATCGTTGCGGTGATGAGCTGCTGAATCAGCTTAATGATGCAGCGCGTAGCTCGCTTAGTCAGCTGCCGGATCCCGAAGAAATTTACCTTTTTCGAAATAACGTTGATTCAGCGGGCAATAGTTTTGGTTGCCATGAAAACTATCTTCTGCATCGTCGTCGAGATTTCCGACAAGTTGCGGACGGACTCGTCGCATTCTTTGTCACGCGCCTGATCCTTGTCGGTGCGGGACATCTACGCAGGCAGGGGACTCAACTTCATTACTGCTTCTCCCAACGAGCGGAACAGATGTGGGAAGCCGTCTCCTCTGCGACAACGCGTACGCGGCCGATTATTAACACTCGCGATGAGCCACTAGCTGATGCGGGTCAGTACCGGCGTCTTCATGTCATTAGCGGCGATACAAATGTTTGTGAGGCAACCACTTTCCTCAAGGTCGGCATGACCGCTTTGGTCCTTGATGCCGTTGAGGAGGGAATGGACCTTAAAGATTTGGAACTTGCTGATCCAATGATGGCAATCCGTCAGATCAATCATGATCTTTCCGGACAGACCAAGATCGCTATGGTCAGCGGACCAGATTTAAGTGCTGTTGAGATCCAAGAGCGCATTTTGCAGCGCGTCATCGATGTGTTGAAGATCGAACGCACCTCGGACTCCTTAGAACCTACAACCCACGCGATTATCGATCTGTGGCAACGGGGGATTCATGCACTCCGCAGCCAAGACTGGTCCGGAATTGATCACGAACTCGATTTCGCGATTAAATACCGTTTGATCCGCGAGTACCTCAAACGGAAGCAAACTACGCTTGATGATCCCCGTGTTGCACGTCTTTTGCTTTCATACCATGACATCGGTCCTCATGGTTTGCGACAGGGCTTGGAACGTACAGGAGCAATGCGCCGCATGACCACGGATGAGCAGGTTAAGAATGCATGCGTGAGCGCTCCTCAGA
>CALIEP010000013.1 GCA_938022345.1 uncultured Actinomyces sp. | reverse complement strand
GGTGACATCAACAGTCCATCGATACCAGTGAACAAGAGAATCTGGGCTGACCCATTCTTCATCAACACTGATAATCCGCAATGAGGTCGCATCTTGGGCCCTGGTCCTAAGCGGTGTGCGGACTTCTTCGACGTAGGCAATACGTGTGGGTCCTTCTTCGAGAGAAAGGACGTGGAAAGTTCGTCCCTGGTGCACGTAGATCGCATCCGGAAACACCTGCGAATCCGCGGAATCTTGGGGGACAGAACCGATGATGCTCCCACTTCGAGCGTCGACAATTTGAACATCGCCACCACTGCCGCGGATCAGGATATTCTCCCATGGGCCATCAGAAGAGCCGACATTCCAACGCCAGCCTCCACTTCGGTGGACCAATAGCCCGTCCTGACCGATCTCAGCTAAAAGAGCGGGAGCTCCACTTCCGAAAACCGCAATTGCCTCGTCGTCGGGAAGAGGGAGTTCGGCAGCCGCAGCACACAGGTGATCGCGCAAGACCCAGGGGTTTTGAGGATCTAATACCGCTGCCTCGACAGGGAAAAAAATCTCATCGCTGTGATGAACAAGGAAAGAATCAAGGGGGTTGTCGCCAGCAATAAGAACAGAAATACCATCTGCTCCAGCACGTCCGGAGCGCCCAACCTGCTGCCAAAATGATGCGCGAGTCCCTGGCCATCCAGCTGTGATGGTGACATCAAGCCCAGAGATGTCGATACCCATTTCTAAGGCAGAGGTCGTTGCAAGTGCTCGCAATCGACCCGAACGCAGTGCAGATTCTAAGGCGCGTCGTTCTTCGGGAAGGAAACCTCCCCTATACGCGGCGACGGTCGATGCTAATTCTGGAGCGTCGCGGAGTTTGTCGCGGGTCTGGGCGGCAACGGCCTCGGCACCACCGCGTGAACGAACGAAGGTCAACAGGCGAGCATCGGCGCGAATAAGCTCTGCGCACAGAAGCGAAGCCTCTGTTTGGGCGGAAAGACGCTGAGTTGGAGCTTCAAGAACCGTCTCTTCGCCGGCCTCGGCGCCGCGAAGAGCAGAAAGGAAGGCATCAATTGATACATCTTCTTCGCGGGGAACCTCGCGGCCCTCCCACATAAAGATGTGGTGAGTTCCGCGTCCGGAAGTATCGTCCGTGATCGCGTCGATGTTTTCGCGGCCAATCATTGTCTGAGCAACAGAATGCGGATCGGCCAAAGTCGCGGACATCATAATGACCTGGACGTCTGCACCAAGGTGGCGCGCAATTCTTAGAAGTCGGCGTAAAACCAGAGAAATGTGGCTACCGCTGACTCCTCGCCACTGATGCATTTCGTCAACAATCACGTAGCGCAGCGATGCCAAAAAACGAGTCCAATGCTCATGACGGGGGAGCATGACGTAGTGCAGGTAGTCAGGGTTCGTCAGGACGATATCGGCGTTTGCGCGAGCCCATTCCTTGGCTTCACGGGGAGTATCTCCATCGGCAAGTGCAAGGGCGGCGCCATGTTCGAGGGCGTCAACAAGACGGTTCAGTGAATGCAGCTGGTCTGCTGCAAGTGCTTTGGTTGGTGAGAGGTAAAGGCAACTTGGACGCCGGTGAATATCGGAAATTCTGTTTGAGTCATCTGCTTGAACCAAGTCAGAAAGAATCGGTGTCCAGGCGACCAAAGACTTGCCCGAGCCTGTGCCGGTCGCAATGACAACATCGTGTCCAGAATGGATCGACTCAAGGGCTTGCACTTGGTGAAGCCACGGTTCATCGACTCCGCTTTGGCGCCACGCAGATACGACAGGGGTGGGAATCCATTCGGGCCACGCTGAAGTCAGGGCATCTTGCGCAGGAAGGCAGCGGTAATCGACAAACTGACCCTGTGTGCCTCGGGAACGAATGATCTCGAGCAGGTCCTCAGAGCGTGAATCCATCAGAGCCCGAAAGCGGCACCACTATGAGCGGAGCGACCCTCGGCCTCGGCATCAGTGGAGGCAGGGCTACCCGGCTCGGGCTGCGCGAAGGACTCAGCGGGGGCCGAGGCTTCGGGGGAAGCAGAATAGGGAGTCGCCTCCGGAGCGACCCAACCCAAGGTCTGGGTTGCGGCCTCTTGCATGTAGCGGATTGCGTCAATTCCGGTTGAAATGCCAGCGCCCAAGTGGTCGGTGAGCTGCTGGTCCGATAGGCCGGCAGAAGTGTCAACGGCGAAATCGGCACATACCTGAAGAGAGCCGGCGGGATCTAGCATCCAATAAACCGTTGGGAAATATTTCTCGCGGTTCCATGAATCAGCTGCGGCGAAAAGTGGATGGCCGGCCTTTTCGGCATCAAAGTCGGTATCCCAGACCGCGCGAATAGACAGGAAACGTTCGGAAGAATCCATGCTGAGTAGGAAAGGTACCCCGTCGAAAACGGCACCAGCAGCGCGGTTTTCCGCCAAAACATCAGCTTGGAACTGCAGCTCAGAAAGAGTGCGCATCAAGCGTTCGAAAGTCACTTTGTACGGCGTGATCGAATCCTTGGGTACGGGATAGGGGCCTGGAAGCGTGCTCATGATCGATCTCCCTGGTGGAGCGAGATGGTGTTCGCCTCGCTAGATGACTCTTGATCCGAATCTTGATCACTCCACGTGACGAATTCGGGAAGGGTTTCTTCAAGATCAGAGAAGAATCCCATGATCATCGACATTGAAGTTTCGAAGAAGGTATCGAGCTGGGCTTCCGAAAGACCGTTTGTCGCAACGATGTTGCATTCGGCGATCAGCCCGTAGCGTCGGCCATCTTCGAAAGGAGCCAAGTACGCCTTCGGGCCTGTGCGGGTTGCATTACAGCGCCGAACCTCTTCCATGAGCGACGCAAATTCCGCATCATCGTTAGCAATTCCACGCCAGTGTGCACGCAATTGCAGGATGTGGGGGTTTGAGGTGTTCCAGAAATAGATTGCATTTCGTGTCGGAACAGCGAGCTCTTCATCTGAAGACTCACCAAAATTCAGATCGTGGCCGTGCAAGACAGCGCGAATGCGGTCGGTGTTGACCGGAGAAATCGACACGTAGCACCCCTGATCCGAGTCGGTAGTGGCATTGAATCGCCGTGACTCACGCCTGTTGACTCCTCCACTCTAACCGAATGACCGGAGCGCGGCTCGAGATAGAAGCTTGAGAATGCGACAAAATGTCACCTCAATCAACCGAGGAAAAACCTAGTGTTCCAATAGAAAATGCCCTAGATGGGTGACTAAAATAAGACCTTCGAAGAACGCGAAACAAACAGTTGCCACCTAGTTGGCTGTCGCATGAGGGAAGGGGGAACGCAATGAGCGACCGCATTCCCGGTTATCCTGATCCTTCCTTTAATTCCGAAGAATCCGAGGCCTACGCTCCCTCAGAGGATGCTGCAGAGGTTCCGGAGGCGCTCGCGGCCTCGTCAAGGCGATTCTCTGGCTCCCAGGACTTGGGGAGTGTCACTTCTGAGCCCTCCTCTTCTGCTACTGGACGGCGGCCAAACATTCGCCAATCAAGCCCGTGTGGTGGTAGTGCGCGTGCTGCTTCGGGTGCTGCTCGGAGCGCCCCAAGGACTGTGGCTCCCGGCTACCGTCCTCGCCTCGTGCGTCGACTTTTTGCTGCGGGAGGGTGTGCGCTCTTCAGCGTCCTTGTCGCGTGGGTTGCCGTCTTCACCGTCACAGGCCAGGCGATTGACACCTTGTCGATGGAAGCTGCCATGCGTTGGGCGGAGCCCTTAGGCACTGTGGGAAGTACCGTGACGCACATTATTTCGGTTCCCGCGATGGTTGCCGTTGGTGGTCTGATTGTTTTGATCGCATGGCTGCGTCGTCGTCCAACGCTGGCGGGTCGTGCGCTGGGCATGATTGTTGCGGCTAATACGACGACTCAGGTTGCGAAGCTGCTCATTGATCGCCCGGATTTCCACGTGTCGGCAGCCATTTTGAATTCACTTCCTTCGGGGCATACGACAGTTGCAATGTCCCTTGCGCTGGCATTGGTGATGATCGCCCCCGAATGGTTCCGAGGCCCCGCAGCGTGGATCGGCTATATCTGGACGTCCTTGGTGGGTATTTCCGTCATGGTTTTTGGCTGGCACCGCCCCGCCGATGTTCTTGTCGCAATGGCAATCTGCGGTTTTTGGGCACTGATCTTGTGCCCGCTAGAGACACGCGTTCGCCACGGCGTGCCCGTCCAGAAAGCTATGGCTGTCATTGCAATGGCCAGTGCGCTCATCACGGTTTTGGGAGTTGTTTATTCTGTGTGGGCCTTGACTCCCAATGATTTGGCACAAATGGGTTCGGGCGGAATCACCTACGCAGAATTTTTGGATGCTCTTCCGCGTCGTGCTCATGTTCTTGCGGGGATTTCATCTTTTGGTGTTATCGCTGTTGCAGGTTTTGTTATTCACGAGGTTGACCGACTTTCGGCGAAATAGTGCCGTTTTTGAGTCGAAATCGCGCTCGCGCTAGTTTCATCTAACTTATTCGCAAGCTATTCAGACGCTCGCGTAATGCGTTCACGCACTCTCGTAATTTGCGCATTTTTGTCGAATGACAACACACCGCATGTCGTAGCTACACCTTTTCCGAAACCACTAGATATTGTGGGACGCGTTCGTCTCGCGCACTAGATATTGTGCCCCCACCACGATGTCAGTGTTGAAGCTCGGAAAGGAAAACCGTGACTACATCTCCCACAACACGCTATGACATCGATGCGATCTCGACCGTCGAGGAATACCTTGACCACTCCGATTGGCGCGTCAATGCAAACGCCAATCAGGGCTACTCGCTGGGCGGCCTGATCCTGAACTCTGCCGGCAAGATGATTGCTAACTACTGGTTGGAGCGCGTCTACTCCCCCGAAGCGGGAGCAGCACACCGCAGCGGTGACATCCACATCCACGATCTCGATATGTTCGCGGGTTACTGTGCGGGGTGGTCGCTCAAGCGACTGATCCAAGAAGGTTTCAACGGGGTCAGCGGGGCTATCGCCTCGGCACCCCCGAAGCACTTCTCTTCGGCATGTGGGCAAATCGTGAACTTCCTGGGAACTTTGCAAAACGAATGGGCGGGAGCGCAGGCCTTCTCCTCCTTTGATACCTACATGGCCCCCTTCGTTCGCCTGGACAATATGACATACGAGCAGATCGTCCAGAGCATGCAGGAACTGATCTATAACCTCAATGTTCCTTCGCGTTGGGGCAGCCAGTGCCCCTTCACGAACCTCACCTTCGACTGGACCTGCCCGGATGATCTGGCTGATGAACACCCCCTCATTGGCGACGAAGTTGTGGACTTTACTTATGGCGAGCTCCAAGAGGAAATGAACCTCATTAACCGCGCCTTCATTGAGGTTATGACGGGGGGAGACGCAGATGGCCGTGTCTTCACTTTCCCGATCCCGACCTACAACATGACTCCCGATTTTGATTGGGAGGGCGAAAATGTTGACGCGCTTTTCGAGATGACCGCAAAGTACGGCCTTCCCTACTTCCAGAACTTCATTAATTCCGACTTGGATCCCCACATGATCCGCTCGATGTGCTGCCGCCTTCAGCTGGACCTGCGCGAATTGCTCAAGCGCGGCAATGGCCTCTTCGGTTCCGCAGAACTGACGGGTTCCATCGGTGTCGTTACAATCAATATGGCGCGCCTGGGCTACCGTTTCGCGGGTGATATGGACGGCCTCGTCAAGGAATTGAATCACTTGATTGACCTGGGTTCGCAGACCCTGGAAGCCAAGCGTGAAACCATTCAGTTCCACATGGATCGCGGCTTGTTCCCCTACTCGAAGCGCTACTTGGGACACCTGAACAACCACTTCTCAACCATCGGCGTGAACGGCATGAACGAGATGGTTCGAAACTTCACGGGAGACCAATACGACATCACCGATAAGTTCTGTTTTGAGATGTGCTGCTCGGTTCTCGATCACATCCGTGAGCGCATGGTTGAACTCCAAGAGGCGACCGGCCACATGTACAACCTCGAGGCAACCCCAGCCGAAGGCACGACCTACCGCTTCGCGAAGGCCGACCGCCTCCACTACCCGGGCATCCTCCAGGCCGGCACCGATGAGCAGCCCTACTACACGAACTCCTCGCAGCTTCCCGTTGGTTACACCGATGATCCGTTCCAAGCGTTGGAAGATCAGGAAGTTTTGCAGGGTAAGTACACGGGCGGCACGGTTTTGCACCTCTACATGGGTGAGCGTATGAGCTCGGGTGTGGCCTGCAAGGAGATGGTGCGTCGTTCGCTGACCGCATTCAAGGTCCCCTACATCACCATCACCCCGACCTTCTCGATTTGCCCTGTGCACGGCTACCTCGCTGGCGAGCACTGGACCTGCGAGAAGTGCGCCGAGGCTCACCCCGATCGCGAAGCGCAAGAGTGCGAGGTCTGGACTCGAGTCATGGGCTACTTCCGCCCCGTGAAATCGTTCAATATCGGTAAGAAGGGCGAGTACAACGAGCGCACCATGTTCTCCGAGGCTGCGGCTTCGGATCACGGTGAACTGGTCAGCGCTTTCCCGCCGGTGGATCAGCGATGAGCCTTGCGACCTTGAGGGCCTCGGACCTGCAGATCGCGGGTCTGAGCCCCATGTCCAGCGTGGACTGGCCGGGAAAATTTGTGGCGACGGTATTCGCCCAGGGGTGCCCGTGGGCATGCCCGTATTGCCACA
>CALIEP010000012.1 GCA_938022345.1 uncultured Actinomyces sp. | reverse complement strand
AAGGGAATGGTCAGAATCACGAGGGCGATAAGAACCAGCAGGGTAACGACCAGCAGGGTAACGGCCAGCAGGGTAACGGCCAGAACCCACAGGGCGACGCAAATACGAACAAAGAGCAGCACTAAGCACTCTGAAATTCGGCATACGCCGACTCAGGCCTCTTTACTGCGCAACCTGCGAATCAAGAGCACTGCGACAACAATCGTGAGGCCCGCACCGGAAATTCCCAGTGCCCACAGCCTGCGCGGAGTCGTCGTATCAACGGGGAGATCCGGTTTAACTATGACCGGGTTGGCGGTTTTTTGGATCGGCGGGTAGATCGGGTTTTGCGGTCCGGGCATGGTCCCGTCGTTGACAAAATTGAGCGCATTGAAGGGTGCGACGATTCCCCACCCTTCCTCCGCAGTGCGTTGCGAAGGCGAGCTGCGCAAGGCGGTTGCGAGGAGCCGGTACTTCCACTGGTCTGGTGTTTCATCGGGATAGCGCGCTGCGATCAGTGCCGCGATCGCGCCCACGTATCCCGTTGCGTACGAGGTCGATGCCCCTTGGGTGGCAAACATACAGTCACCGTTGGCGAAGAAGGTGGTTGCGATCTGTGCACCGGGAGCTGCGATTTCAACGTGCGTTCCGTGGACGACAGACTGGCTGGGGTTACCTTGCGCATCAACGGCGGTCACGGACAGGGCCTCGGGGTATCCCGCGGGAAAGCGGACCGCTGTGTCTTGCGAACCCGAGTTTGCATTCTGTTCAACGTTTCCAGCCGAAGCGACAACCAGCGCACCCTTCGAGTGCGCGTACTGGGTGGCTGTGCGCAGGGCAACATCATCAGATGTCAAGGATTGCGGGACAACGATCACGCGAATTCCCTGATCCGCAGCCCAACGAATACCGTCGGCTGTTCGTGCAGCTGTCGGTCCCTTGCCCGCGCGCTTGGCGTCGTCGTTGGAGTCGACGTAGACGCGAACGGGGACGATAGTGGATTGCGGGGCAAAACCGACGACGCCCGAACCTGAGACTTCTCGAGCGGCAATTTGTCCGGCGATCGCCGTGCCGTGCCCGAAGGAGTCCTTTCGTCCGTCGCCGGATTCGACGAGGTCGACGCCCGGTTCTACCGCATCTTTAAAGTGTGCGTTGCCCGCGGCGACTCCGGAATCAACCAGTGCAACGCGAACGTTTCCACGGGAGAGTTCTAGTGCTTCCTTCATTCCGAGGAAGGAATATGCCGATGGAGTTTGGGCGAGCCACTTGTCGACGCCGATTTGGCAGGGTTCTTCCGGCGCCTTCGAGGGCCCGTTTGCTGCCTTGAGCTGTGAGTGTTCGTTTCCGGAAGCGCTCTGAGTGCTTTCCGGTGTCGGCGTGTCAGCGTTGGCAGCGGGGAGTGCTGTGCCTGCAAAGAGGGCAAGCACAGCGCAGGATCCGAGGAGAGCCTTTTTGACGCGTGTCACTGAGCACCCACCGTTTCCCACGCGGCACTCGAGGTGAGTTCTTGTCCTTCGGGGATCAACGCGAGCCACGCTGCGGGCAGGGGAGAGACCGCGGTTTCAGGAAGGCCGAGGCGTGCCAGCGAATCTGTCGGGTTTGAACCTAATCCATGTGCCTTCCCGAGGTCAGAGACGAAGACGACGGGTCCTGCTGCGCCGCCAGATGATGCTCGAACCAATGCGCCGGAACCGCCGCGGACGTTGATATCGCGCGGCTTGAGTTGGGCCATTTGGGTGGTCGAGAGGGACATGAGCTTCGTCGAGGCCTGGGAATGGTTGATGCTCAACTGCGCGCAGGGCAGTTCATCGCCGCCGAGGACTTCGCCAACTTGGGTGGGCCAATCGGCGGGAATAATTCCCTGGGTGGACACGGTCAGTGATGCGAGCTCTGAGAGGTCGATCATGAGGTTTTGTGGGCTTCCGCGATCTGCCCACGAGGCCTGGTAGAGCTTGTAGGAGAAGTCTGTGAGCGGGGTGATCGTTCCGTCGCCAGTGATGACGTAGCGTCGGGGTGTGCCTGATTCGTCGACTTCGATCAGTGTTCCGACCTGTGCGGCCGTGATTCGTGATGACATTCCCGAGACGGGACGGCCCAAGTTGGGAATGTTGAGAGGAGCCAATGTTGACCCTTCGGTGAACAAACTGAGCCAGCTAGCGCTGACCGGGGTGACGTTGCGTCCCGACAGGTCCAGAACGTTAATAATGGCTTGAGATCGAGATGGATCGATGGGGTAGCGTACGCCGCCCGAGACCAGGTAGAGGCGACCTTCGTTTGATACCAGCGCGGTGTTGGCGTTTTGGAGTCCATCGGGGTTACCAGCAACCCAAGTTTTTGTTCCTGTTGACGAGGCGCAGGATGTCCACTCGTAGGAGTGCAGTTGGTCTGCAGTTGGGATGTCGTCGGGGACATCACTCAGTCCGATCGCACTCCCGCGCGGAATACCTTCAAGTGAGGAGGTCGCCACCGATGAGGTCACCATCTTGCCGCTTTCGCTGAGAAGCTTTGCGGAAGTGACATTGGAAATCGGGCGCAGGGTTCCCTCGATGGAGTAGTAGCGTGCGCCTTCGCCCTTAGTAATGATCAGGTGTGAGTTCTCCCAACCTGATGGCAATGTTGGCATGAAGCGTCCAACTGCCACTGCGATTAAGACGACAACAGCGGCTATGGATGCTCCAACGATCAGCGGGCGAGTGGTCGATTTTGATTCGAGTTCCTTGCCTCCGGGAGTGCCCGAGGTGAAGGCGGTGACCAGCCTGCGGCGGTTGAATCGCTGGGCTTCGAGGATGTCCTTATTAGATGGCATTAGAGCACTCCCCACACCAAAGTTGCGATCGGCACCAGTGCAAGCATGCTGACAAGAGAAAGGGCGTCAGCGATTCGAGTGACCCATGGGCGCATTTTGGGGTCAATAACAGTGAGTGCTAGGACCAAGCCGGTTGCGACGAAGAGAAGCAAAACGACGGGAATGAGTGCCTGAGGCATCAAGATTGCGCTTCCGATTGCGCCGCTGAGGATCAGGATGATTCCTAGCAGTGCGCCGATAAGGACTTCGGTGCGCGAGCGTAGTGAGCGCGTTGAGAGCAGGAGAGCAACGCCGGCACAGATCAGGAGGAGCAACGAATAGCGTGTATCGAGGAGGAGGGGGATGCAGATCAGGCTTCCCAGTGAGGCACCAGTTTTGAGGGAAATGGTCAGAATATAACCCTCGTGAACCTTGTGGACGACCTCGTAGGGATCGATGGTTTCTTGGATTCCTGTCACGCGCACAGGAATTCTGGCCATAGCAAACCAGGGTGCGATCAAAATAAGCACTATTAATAAGGTATAGACCGCACTTGCTGCACGTTGCGTGGAAAGGTGTGCGAAGCCGGTCAATAGGCCAATTGCTGTGGCCGAGAAACCGTAGGTGAGCGGTGCTGTGATGGATCCGCGCAGAGCTTTCGGGAGGACGACAAGGAGTACCGAGGCGCTCAGTATCGCTGCAATTCCAAAGCCTGCAAGGGGAAGACCTGACCAAGAGCCGGGAATTGCGCTCATGACAGCCGCGCCCGCAAGGATCGGAATTGAGTGGGCAAGAGATAGGGGCGCGAGGCGCGAAGAGCTACGAGCGATGACCGCGCAGGCCAGGGAAGCGAGGACTGCGCCGGATAATCCAACGATAAGTCCCATGGTGCTTCCGCGTCCTCCTGTGAAGATGAGGACGGCTGCTGTGAGGACCAAAAGCGCTGAAGCATGTGTGCTAAGATCGACCGAATTGTCAGAATTCCACGGAGCCTGATCATTCTCGACCGCGGTTCCTACCGCTTCCACCAGGTCGTCATAGCGCAAATCCTGTGTGCTGTCGCCAATTTTCGACAGAATTAGAACGGATCCTGCTTGGATTCCCTGATTGATCAGAGTCTGGCTTTGGTCGAGGACCTTGCCCTGAGAATTCGTAATTCGGTAGCCCTGAGAGGCAGAACTCGCAGATAATTGTGTGATTTGCGACACAATATTTGGGGCGAATTCAGCCAGTGCGACGTTCGTTGGGACCGACATGTCGACGGTGTTCTCACCCATGCGAATGCTAATGGGCATAAGGGCTGGAGGCCTGGATGCGGTAGTGCTTGCCATGAGGTTCCTTTGCTCAATAGTGCTGTCTTAAGCCTAGCTGGTTTCATGAATCCTGTATTTGCATTCCCAGATCGCTTCGATAATGTAATACCCGACATCGAGATTGTGCCCTCCGTTACAGGGCCTCAATCGCATAGAGAACTTCGGGGAGACCCGAACAACAATTAGGAGGGTGAACTGTGAGCGGTGCAAATATTTCTGCTGAACAAGCGAGCTATGATGCCATTCGCACGGCTGTTACCAATCTTCAGGCATACCTGCAGGGACTGAACTCCAAGGTTCAGAGCGAGGTTGCGACCGTTGTTGGTTCTTGGCAGGGTGGTGCCTCGCAGGCATTCAACTCGGTCATGGAGCAGTGGAATGCAGGTTCGAACAAGGCCACCACAGCACTGACTGACTTCGAGAGCTCACTGGCGTCGGTCGGCGCTCAGGTTATCCAGAATGAGCAAGAATCCCAGCAGGCTGTTGCCAAGACCGGCGCAGCAATGCTGAGCCTGTGAGTAGATTGGGGATTAGGAAATGAACGGCGGAGATTTCAAGGTAACTCCTCAGCAGCTTCAGCAGACCTCTGCTTCGCTGCGTGGCCAGGCTACAGAGCTTCTTAGCCAGCTTGACCAGTTCAACAAGGATGTCGCAGCACGTAGCGCCACATGGGAAGGTGCTGCAAAGGAGTCCTACACCCAGAAGCATGGTCAGTGGACCGAGGGTATGAACCAGATGCAGCAGGCTCTTCAAGCTTTCGCAGACCTGGTTGACCAGCTCGCTGGCAACTACATCGCAACCGACAACTCTGGCGCGAATACCTTCCAGGGAATGTCGATCGGACGTTGATTCGAATTTGGTGCGCCGTACGTCAGTAGGCGAACGCTGTGTGTGGGTGAGTAGAGAAATCTGCTCACCCACTGCCGTACTTACAACAATTTGATCGGCCGATGTGGGTAGATCGTTGAATTTGGGCTTCCTTAGAGGGGAAATCAGCTGTGGTAATGATCAGTCTAATTTCTGGGGAGTATGACGCTGCTGCGACTACGATGTCGCAGGTCTCAAGCGAGCTGCAGGGTGCAAAGATCGACGACCTATCCGAAACTGTCCAAGAATCGATGAATGGCGCTCAGTCGATTTCGACAGCGGGCACCGTGGAATTTCGATACACGTCGCTCCTTCAGACTCATTCCACGGCCCTTAGTGAACTAGCCAGCGCTGCACGCAGCGCTGGAGTGAATCTCGATCTGACCGAAGCGGAGAACACAGCGGCCGTCAATAGCCAGGGGCAGGCGGTCCCTGGTGGCGCGAATGTGGGCTCCGCGGCCTCGTCAGTGGCTGCACAAAAGGCAGCCGCGCTCAATGGCCCCGCCCGCGGTCCTCTTCGCTGGGGATACGCCATGCCGACGCTGCCGACAACTACCGGATGGGCGCAGGTGGATACACCCGTCTATCGGCCAGGACAGGGGATGCCTCCCTACGCGCCGAGCCCTACCGACTATCCGGATGGGGACGGCTTCGTTTCGCTCTCCACACCACCCAAGACCCCCGTAATGGCGTAATTCAGGCGTAGTGAAGGAATAACAATGTCGTTAACGTGGGGCCAGATTCAGACCTGGAGTTCAGCCGGTTTGTCCACCTATGCGGGGAAGGTTGGCGCAAGGCGAGATTCTGTCGTTAAGCAGGCTGATGCTCTTCAGGCACGTATGAGTTCCTTCAAGGGTGAGGGAGCGACTGCAGATGCGCTGCGTGCGAAGATGGGCATTGCTCACAAGGAACTGACGACGCTCGCCGATGACCTTCTAGAAATCCAAGAGGCCGTCAAAGTTGCGTCGGGCGACGTTTCCCAGGTTGAGAGCGCGGTCAAAGTGGCGCTGCAACAGGCATCCTCGACACATTGCACGATTTCTGCGGCGGGGATAGCGACATGTCATCCTCCTGGGAACTCGATGAGCCAGTACACGCGGCAGAGCACCGAAGCCTCGGTTAATCGATTAGTGGGGCAGGCGGTCGACTTGGCCAATACTGCCGACACGACGTTGAACGCACGGTTAAAAACCGTCGGGACGCCGGGGAGTACCGCGAAATCGACTTCGACGCAGACGCACTATCTGTCGGATGCTGAACAGAAGAAGTTCAAGAAGATGACGCCGGAGGAACGCGCGAAGTATTGGTCGCAGCAATCAGAGGCGCAGAAACGGCATCTGTGTGACAAGTACCCGGATCTGATCGGTAACGCTGATGGCGTTGAGGGCTGGGCACGGGACCGAGCGAACAGGAATCGCATCCCTGGGCTGAAAAAGGAAGCCGAGGACAATGTCTCCACGTACACGGAGCTCCTGAAGAGCCCGTGGATCGATGGCAATACCCGTGCGTACTATCTGACTGAGCTGGATAAGGCAGAGAAGGCAGTAAAAGCCTATGCTGCCGTGGAAGAGCAGCTTGGCAAGGGCATTATCCTTGAGGACTACCAGCACGGGAAGAAGTGGGATCCTGTATCGCTCCTTACTCTTCAAAACGATGGTGCGCGAGTCAAAGCCGCGATGGGTCAAGGCGACGTT
>CALIEP010000011.1 GCA_938022345.1 uncultured Actinomyces sp. | reverse complement strand
CGTTACGGTAGTTCTTCGCAGCGTTGATACCACCCTGCGCTGCAATGGAGTGCGCGCGACGAGCGGAATCCTGGTAGAAGAACACGTCGATGTTGTAGCCCATCTCGCCCAGCGAGGCGGCAGCTGCACCACCGGCAAGGCCTGTACCCACGATGATGACGTGGAGCTTACGGCGGTTTGCGGGGTTGACCAGAGCTGCAGTGAACTTACGCTTTTCCCAAGCGTCTGCAAGGGGAACATCCAGCGGGGCCTTGGTGTCGGCGATATCGGCGCCTTCGCGGTACAGCCCGTGAATCAAAGTATCAGTCATGTCTCAATATCCTTGTCAGGAGATGTAACCGGCAACGATCGCCAGCGGGGGAAGCGCGAACATCAGGAAGATCAGTGCACCGACCAAGCCGGAGAGAACTTCCATGAACTTGCGGGTTCCACCGCGGACCCAACCCAGAGATTGGAATGCCGACCAGAAACCGTGAGAAACGTGGAGCGCTGCCAGACCAATGAAGATCAGGTAGACAACAACCATCAGGGGATTCTGGAAGGTCGCGACCATGCGCTCGTAAGGAGTGGAGTCTGCGACGAATCCGGTACGGATGGTTCCCGTGGTGAAGTGCAGGATGTGGAAGACGATGAGGAAGAAGAGCAGGACACCGGTCATACGCATGGTGCGTGCTGCATAAGCATCAGCTGCACTGCGCTTGACGACGTACGCACTGCGACGTGCGCGGCGTGAGCGCTTCCACGTCACTGCTGCTGCCCAAATGTGGATCACCAGCATGAGAACCATGGCTGCGCGGAATACCCAGATAAACCCACCGTGAGGGAAGATCGGCACAAAGGCTTCTTCTTTCAGCCAGTGTGCGTAGTGATCGTAGGCTTCCTGCCCCAAGAACATCTTGAGGTTGCCGTAGGAGTGGAAAAGAAGGAAGAGCACGAACACGATGCCAGAGATCGCCATAAGTTGCTTGACGAAAACGGTCGTAGTCCATGCGCGACGCTTGCGAGTTGCGACAGTTTTTGTGGCCATGACTCAAGCCTAAGCTGAAGGAGTGTCATTTCCGTAGGACTGCTGGCCCGAGCGCTCCTGATCTGCTCACAGCGTCAGATAAGTCTTCCGTAAAACCCTGATTTTTCAGGGAAATAACAGTGCGGAGAACCCCGGTAAAAATGCGTCACAAAGTCGACAAAATCTGTCAGAAAACACCGTATTAGGGCAACATAATTTTTCGTATTTTCATGCGCCGAAAACAAGACGCATATTTACCGCATCTTCGCGCGGGTTTCGAAAATATGCCTTGGTGATACCGACACGTTCAAAACCTGATTGCTCGTACAGCGTGATCGCTGGGCTATTGGACGCTCGCACTTCCAGGAAAACTCGTTCACTCCCCCGCTGCCGCGCGAGTTCAAGCAAAGCGTCCATCAGCGCACGACCCAAGCCGCGGCCTCGAAAATCGGGAAGGACTCCCATGGTCATCACGTCGCTATCGAGGCCAACCTTGACACCCGAATA
>CALIEP010000010.1 GCA_938022345.1 uncultured Actinomyces sp. | reverse complement strand
CACCATAGGAATCTGTCGCGTGTTGAAAGGGATTGGTCACGAGTGAAGCCTAGTTGATTGTCCCCCGAGATGCCCGGACCTGAACTCGCTTACCAAGAGAGGGGATCGGATGACCGAAAGGAACTCGCATCAACTCTGGCTCTGCACCAGAAGAAGATTCCAACTGAACGGGAAGCACAGAGAATCCTCGTCCGCGGCTCAGCACAGTTCCGCACACAACTGCCCAGAGCTCACTTTCTTTGCCAGCAAGCTCTAGTTCTTCGTTCTCGACTCCCAAAAAGCGCGCAACTTCCATGTCTCCCGGGTTCTCCCACACGGCCTCGGGACTATCAAGGCGACGAAGATGCCCAGCGATCATCACGCCAATCTGATCGGCAACGGTAAAAGCCTCATCCTGGTCATGGGTGACGTAGATGCTTGTGATTCCTTCACCCGTGATGATTTCACGCAATTCGATCGACAAACTTTCACGCATCGAGCGATCCAGCGCCGAAAGCGGTTCATCCAACAGAAGGAGACGAGGCCGTGGAGCCAAAGCGCGGGCCAGCGCCACTCGCTGCGCCTGACCGCCTGAGAGGGAGTCGATGCTCCGTGGGCCAAAACCTTCCAAACCGACAATCTCTAAAACCTCTGCAACGCGCGCAGAACGCTCAGCAGCGGGAAGGCCGCGCAAGCCGTAGGCGACATTTCCTTCGACACTGCGATGCGGGAAGAGCTGCCCGTCCTGGAACATCAAGCCAAAACCACGCCTATACGTAGGAATGCGAAGAATCGACTGTCCATTCCACTGAATATCGCCCTGCTGAGGACGTTCAAGGCCCGCGATTGCGCGCAACAAAGTCGACTTTCCACATCCACTGGGGCCGAGAAGCGCAGTGATTTGGCCGGACTTGAGAGAAAAAGAGACACCATCTACCGCGCGGAAAGAACCGTAATCAACGCTCACATCGATGCACTCTAAAGCCGTCGAATCGCTCATAGCTTGTCTCCAATCTCCGCTGGACGCAGCCATTCCATACAGGTAATCAGCAGTGCGCACACCGCTGCAAGAAGAACGCAAGAAGCCATCGCCACACCTTGATCTAGGGCATCAGGGCGTGAAATCAAACGGTAGATGACCACGGGAAGAGTGACTGCATCCCCCTTGGCAAGGAAAGAGGTCGCACCGAATTCACCCAATGACGTCGCAATCGCAAACCCCGCAGCAATACCCACTGAACGCGCAAGGACCGGTCCATCGATTGTTACCAAAACTCGAGAATCACTGGCCCCCAAACTTGCCGCAGCTTCGCGGAGTCTAGGGTTAATTGCTCGCAAAGAGGGAGCGATCAGGCGAACAACCAGAGGAAGAGCAACGACGGCCTGCGCACAAGGCACCAAGATCCAGGAACTGCGCAGATCCAGAGGCGGACGATTCATGGTGATGAGGAATCCAAAACCGACCGTCACGGCAGATACTCCCAGAGGAAGCATGAAGACGCTTTCCACCACAGCCAATGCACTTCGTCCCACTCGTGAACGGGGGTGACGCGTGACAAGAAGAACCACGCAGACGCCCACACTCAAAGCAATAGCCATTGCGACAAGGGCGACAAGAAGCGAATGTCCCAAAGCCTGCAGGGGCGAGACACGAAGAGCGGGGCTGAAGGAAGAATCTGCCAACTTCACGTAGTGCTCAAAAGTCAAACGGCCTCGTCGGTGAAGGGAACGCCACGCCAGTGCAGCCAGGGGCAGAAGAACTAGCACACAAATAACGAAACCACTGAAAATCAGTGCCCATAGATCCCCCGCGCTCACGGACCTCTCTGCCCGAGGCGCACCCAAAGTTGCCGCGTTCTTCCCACGCCTGCGCGCGGCCTCGGCAATGATTAAGGACAGGGCGATGACGACCAACTGAACGATAGACAGCACCGAGGCACTGCGAAGATCCAAGAACTGCGTGGTGAGCATGTAGATCTCAGACTCGACGGTTGTCAGTTTGGAGCCACCCAAAATCAGCACGATCCCGAAGGAAGTTGCGCAATACAAGAAGACTAACGAGGCTGCTGAGGCGATCGCGGGAAGGAGCGCAGGAAGGGTGACACTCAAGAAAACTCGGCGTGGAGGAGCCCCCAGACATGAGGCAACCTGAGCGGGACGCTCATCTAATTGGGACCAAAAACTGCCAACATTGCGCACGACCAGCGAGTAATTAAAAAACACCATCGCCGCGACGACCGCGGTCATCGTGCCATCGAGCCCCAAGCAACCTAGCCACCCCTGAGGCGCAAGAAGAGAACGAAAAGCAACACCCACAACGATTGTCGGCAGAACAAAGGGCACCGAAATGACAGCGCGGAGGAATCGACGTCCGGGGAAACGACAGCAGTACAGGGCGTAGGCCCCCGGAATCCCCAGAATCAACGAAAAAGTCGTACCCAGAAGAGCCATCCACAGGGTGCGGCCAATGACTTTCCAGGTTCGAGAAGCCCCCAAAAGCTCACCTAGGCCCGAGAGGTCAATCCCACCGCCCTCAGCACTAAATCCCTGAGCGATGAGAGTCGCTGCTGGCCACGCAAAAAACAGCGTAAGAAACGCCAGGGGGACGCCGAGAGCCACTGCCCCGGCGCCCACCCTCAGCGCACGCTGTCGAAAATCTGTCACCCAAGAACCGTTTCTTGCCAGGTCTTTAGCCAAGCAGTCGAGTTCTTCTCAACCTCCTGAGGGTCAACACGCAGGGGCTTATCGGCCAGAGGGCCAAACTTTTGCAGAGCCTCGGGCTCCTGACCTTTGTAGGGGTGCATGTAGGTTGCCTTCGAAATTGCACTCTGAACTTCGTCAGAGAGCAGGAATTCGATAAACTTCTTTGCCCCTTCGGGGTTCTTTGCACCCTTGAGCACGCCGGCATATTCAACCTGGCGGAAGCAGGTATCGGTGATGACACCGGTCGAGCTTTCGGTTCCTGCATCATTGACCGCATAGGCGGGAGAAGAACCGTAGGACACCATCATGGGGTAGCTGCCCTTGCCTTCACCAGCGCTGTAGTCAACGTTGAATGCCTGCGACCAGCCCTCGGTGATCTTCACGCCGTTGTCCTTGAGTGACTTCCAGTACTGGACGTACCCATCGGGACCAAACTTTGCGATCGTTGCCAGCATGAATGCCATTCCCGGAGTTGATGATGCCGGGTTCATGGCGACAAGCATGTTCTTGTATTCGGGCTTCGCCAGGTCTTCGAAGCTTGTCGGCACAGCAAGCTGGTGGTCGGCGAACCACTTCTTGTCGTAGTTCACGCAGACATCGCCGCGATCAATGGGAACCAGACCGGGTTCGCCCTGGAAATTGTCATCTGCATTTGGCGAGGTGATATGTGCATCTTCGATGATTCCCTGACCGCCAATACGGGTTGAAACCGTATTATCTAGGCCGAAAACAGCGTCCCCCAGGGGTGCATCCTTGGTGAGAACCAGCTGGTTAGCCAGCTCTCCACCGTTGCCGATCGCCTGAATTTTTGCGGTGATTCCGGTCTGCTCATGGAACTTGTCCAGAAGGTCTTGGGGGAAGTCGAATGAATCGTAGGCAAGAATAGTGACGCTTTGGTCCCCCTGTGCCGAGGCCGTGCCAGCCTGTGTTGCGGCAGCATCTTTAGTGTTTCCCGCGCAAGCTGCAAGAGAGCTTGCTGCAACCAAAAATGTCGCAGTTGATGCGATCAAACGGACGCGACGATGCGCCGAAAAAGTAGACATTTTCTTCCTCCGCTAATGGTGGAGGGCTGGACGGCCTCGGGGGGAGGCAGTCTGGAGATTGCGACTTCCTACGCCGGCATAATCCGGATCAGGTGTAAGGGTCTGCAT
>CALIEP010000009.1 GCA_938022345.1 uncultured Actinomyces sp. | reverse complement strand
AGCAGCCTATACGTACACCGTAGTTTTAGGCGTATTGGACATGCATCGCGTCTGCTAGCAGCTCTTGCGGATACCCTACATCCGGACTCGATGCGCTTGTGGGTTGCGCCAGAAGATACGCTGACTATTCGCTTCATCCAAGGATGCGGGTTTTCTCCTGCGGGGATGCGACGTAGCTTTGTTTTTGACCCGGAAATTCCCGCGGCTCGGGATGAACACCTGTGGTGGGCATTGCGTTCTTAGAGCGAGCACATCAGGCCTCTCAAGGCTAGACGTGGCACACTTATTGCATGATGCCTCTTTACGACAACCTGCCTGAACCTGCGCCTCTGAAGAAGGGGAATCTCAGTATTGTCCCGCTGGGTGGCCTGGGCGAGGTCGGCCGCAATATGAATGTTTTGGAATTTGATGACAAACTCCTGGTTGTCGACTGCGGCGTTCTTTTCCCTGAAGAATCTCAGCCTGGAGTCGACCTGATTCTCCCCGATTTTTCGTGGATTGAAGACCGTCTTGACGACATTGTCGGCATGGTTTTGACTCATGGGCATGAAGACCACATCGGCGCGGTCCCGTATCTGCTCAAACTCCGCGAAGATATTCCGATTTATGGTTCCGACCTGACTTTAGCTTTTGTTGAGCCCAAGCTTCGTGAACACCGACTTTCTGCCGAAAACCTTCATATTGTCGAAGAAGGAGACCGCCAAGCAATTGGTCCCTTCGATTGCGAGTTCGTTGCGGTTACACACTCGATTCCAGACGCACTTGCTGTTTTCGTTCGTACCCCCGCGGGTAAAGTCCTGATCACTGGCGACTTCAAGATGGACCAGCTGCCTCTTGACCACCGCCTGACAGACCTTCGTTCCTTCGCGCGTTTTGGTGAAGAAGGTGTGGACTTGTTCATGGTGGACTCAACGAATGCCGAAGTGCCCGGCTTTGTTACCCCAGAACGCGAGATCGGCCCGGTCTTGGATCAAGTTTTTGCTGAGGCTACAGGTCAGATCATTGTCGCTTCTTTTGCTTCGCATGTTCACCGTGTCCAGCAGGTCATCAACGCAGCTGCACATCATGGTCGCAGTGTTGCCTTGGTTGGCCGTTCTATGGAACGGAATATGCGTATCGCTCAGGAAAAGGGTTACCTCACAATTCCCGAGGGGCTCATTGTCGATTCCAATGAGATTTCCCTGCTTCCTCCCAATCAGAGGGTATACATGGCAACTGGGTCTCAAGGAGAGCCAATGGCCGCGCTTTCTCGAATTTCGCAGGGAGCGCATCGCTTTGTCAGCATTGAACCCGGCGATACAGTGATTTTCACGTCTTCCTTGATTCCGGGTAATGAGAACTCGGTGTACCGCGTCATTAATGACCTCACACGTTTGGGCGCAAAGGTTGTTCACCAAGCGAATGCTAAGGTCCACGTTTCCGGCCACGCGGCCTCGGGAGAACTGATCTACTGCTACAACATTGTTCAGCCGAAGAACGTGATGCCGATCCACGGGGAAATTCGGCACTTGGTTGCCAATGGTCAATTGGCAGTACTCACCGGTGTCAAGCCGGAAGATGTTGTTCTTGCTGAAGATGGCGTGGTCGTTGATCTCGAAGACGGACATGCCAGAGTCGTCGGTGCGGTTCCCTGTGAGTACATCTACGTTGACGGTTCCTCTATCGGAGAGATCTCCGAAGATGAATTGGCCACTCGACGCACCCTCGTATCTGAAGGCTTTGTGAGCGTTTACGCGGTTGTTGAGGCTGAGTCGGGTATGGTTCTTGCACCACCTACAATTCGCGCAATTGGGATGGCCGAAGATTCCTCAGTTTTTTACGAGATTCTTCCCGACGTCACCGCAGCCCTCGAAGAGGCCGCTTCCGGCGGAAATGTTGATGCAC
>CALIEP010000008.1 GCA_938022345.1 uncultured Actinomyces sp. | reverse complement strand
TGTTACAAATGGATTCGACTGTTCTTTATGGAGTTGGGAAAACCGGTGGTATTCCTACTGCCGAGGACCTTGCTGCTGATAATCCTTACAATACGTATCGAAATCCGGGGCTTCCGCCATCGCCGATTTCTCAGCCGTCTAGGGAGGCCATTAATGCGGCAATTCACCCTGCTGAGGGGAATTGGCTGTACTTTGTGACTGTTGATCTGGACTCTGGAGAAACTCTCTTTGCCGCGACCCATGATGAGCAAACTCAGAATACGAAGCGTCTTGAGGAATATTGTTCAACCCATCAGGGGAAGTGCTGATGCCTTGGGCGTGCGTCATTGGATCACCCATTGAACATTCATTGTCTCCGCTGATCCATCGTTGTTTATGGGATTGTGCAGGACTGAATGGGTGGACCTATCTGAAGCATGAAGTCACCAAAGACTCCTTGCCCCAGTGGATTTCTTCCATTGACGATGAATGCGTCGGTGTTTCTATTACGATGCCGTGCAAGAAGGCAGTAATCACGCTTCTTGACGTCGTCGATCCGCAAGCTGAAGCATTGAATTCGGTCAATACCCTTATCCCCACTGGAAGCTTAAAGACCGGCTTCAATACTGATGTTTACGGAATGAGCCGGGCGATTGAACTGAGTAGAAGTCGCGCTGACCTAGACAGCTGCGGAAGAGCGGTCATCATTGGTTCGGGAGCAACGGCAGCATCAGCACTTGCCGCCGTTGTTTCATTGGGTTTTACAGAGGTACATGTTGTAGCTCGCGCCTTCCATAACGGGAAAGTCCCTGTTGATTTTCACCGTGTTGCCCTCAATCTAGGCGTTAGATACCGTGGTCATGATTTGATGCAACGCGACGAGCTCTCAAGTTGTTGTTCAAGTGCAGATCTCGTCGTTTCGACCCTGCCTTCGGGCGCTCTTGATGCACATGTACCGCAACTTGCATCAATGCCAGAAAAGTCAAGTTTTCTTGATGTCAGCTATGCGCCGCGAGTGACTCCTGCTATTGCTTTGTGTCAAGATCGTTCAATCCCCGTTGCCTTTGGGGTAGACATGCTTGTGTATCAAGCCATCATGCAATTTAAGCTGATGACGGGCTTAGAAGCCGACGATCAAGCGGTATCTGCTGTCTTTGACTTGCTTGGGAAGAACTAAGTATGGGCACGCTCTCGATACTTTTCCCCGTTTTTTCAAGGATTGCGGACAAATCCTTAGGTGCGGCAGAGTGGAACCTATTTCTTTCTGTCATTGTCTGGATTACGTATGCAGTGTGGCTTAGTCTGTCTGGATGGGCAATCCAACGCCGGTACTTTGTCGAGGCGTCACTTACTCCGCTGAAACGAAATGGTGTTGTGTGGGCAGCTGTGCTTGTGGGAGCAGTCGTGCTTGTGGGAGCTCAGGCGCGCCCCGCATCACCCGCTGTAGTGTCACTGACAATGATGGGCACCCTGCTTGGCTACATTGACGCGCGCACGCATAGACTTCCCACTCCGTACGTTCTTGCGCTTGCCTGTGGTGTATTGAGCGGCATCGGAGTGACTATCTACTTTCACCCGCAGCCCTATCTACTTGTTGCGCAGGTAGTTTTTGGGACGTTAATTTGGACCTTGCCTTTATGGCTGGGCTCGCTTCCTAAAGGTGGCTTTGGTAAGGGGGATCTTAGGCTTGCGCCGATCCTAGGTTCACTGCTTGGGCTTCTCGGTTGGCATGCTGCGCTCTTTGGACTCTTGGTCGCGATTGTCTCAGCCGCATGCGCGGCGCTGTGGAAAATTGTCAGCGGCCAAGCAGGCACACGTTCTCGGGTTGCTTTTGGTCCCTGGATGATCGGTTCCACTCTTTTGAGCTTCCTTCTGTGGCGTGATGTTTCCACCGATCTTTCATTGTTGCTTCATCTTGGCATTTAGCTAAATGCGTGTGATTACCTCTTTTCCTCAATGAGGACTAGCATCAGATTGAGAGTTCACACAAGGAGGTGGCGGTGCTCAAACTTGATGAGGTCATCGCAAACACGCAGCGTCAGCGTGCAGTACGCGAAGAACACCTCAGCTTGGATGATTTAAAACGGGAATGTGAGAACGTTCCTGATCCTCTCCGGCATCCTGAGGAGTTCCTCCGATCTGATGGTGCAACAGCAGTGATTGCCGAGATTAAACGTGCATCACCATGGGGGGTGTATTCCACGATTGCTGATCCTGCACCGCTCGCTCAGGCATTTGAGCGTGGGGGAGCGGCTATGCTTTCCGTCGTCACTGAATCTTCTTACTTTCGCGGTCAGTATTCCGACCTCGCTCGGGTAAAGGCAGCGACAAGCTCTCCGATCCTCTGTAAAGACATCATCTTGTCGGCATATCAGCTTTTTGAAGCGCGCCGTAATGGAGCTGACGTCGTGCTTCTTATCGCGCAGCTCCTTTCGGAAGCGGCACTTAACGGTCTTCTTGAACGCGCTCAGTCCCTTGGCATGGGCGTTCTCGTCGAGACACACTCGCGTCTTGATGCCTTGAGGGCACTTGACGCAGGAGCGCTGATGATTGGTGTTAACGCGCGCGATCTCGCAACAGGATGCGTTGATCGTCACGTCATCGATGAAGTTATTGATGTGGTTCCAACAGGAGTGTTGGCTATCGCGGAATCTGGTGTCCGTGGCCCGAAAGATGTATTTGAATACGCGAGAGCGGGAGCGGATGCAGTTCTTGTCGGTGAAGCACTTATGCGCAGTGATAATTCTGAAGAGCTCGTTGCTGAAATGGTGAGTGCGGGGCATCATCCGTCGCTACTTGCTGATCGGCGGATGCGTATTCGTCAGGCACATCGTGGTAGTGATGGAAGCTGGAATGATACTCGACGTGAATAATCTACTAAGGTAGGAGCAAATAGTTGTTATTCACGAGGATTAGTTTTCATGCGCGCTTCTGCTTTGCCGTCGCCGAGTAACGGTGTATGGCATCTCGGTCCGATTCCAATTCGCGCTTATGGCTTGATCATCGCCTGTGCGATTCTCATTTCCGTATACTGGTCCGCTCGGCGTTACCAGAAACGCGGGGGAGACCCGGACCTTTTTTATGATGTAGCACTGTGGGCGGTTCCTGCTGGCATTGTTGGCGCGCGTGTTTATCATGTGATCACTTCACCAGATGCATATTTCGGCCAGGGCGGAAAGCCACTGATGGCTTTCGCGATTTGGAATGGCGGCTTGGGAATTTGGGGCGCGGTCGCAGGTGGAGCACTCGCTGCTTGGCTGGTTGTTCGTCACCGAGGCCAGCGCTTGGGACCGATTGCAGATTCCCTTGCTGTTCCTCTTCTGGCTGCGCAGGCGCTTGGTCGCTGGGGGAATTGGTTCAATCAAGAACTCTTTGGAGCGCCGACGACTCTTCCGTGGGGACTGAGGATTGACAATGCGCATCTTCCCTCGGGTTATGCTTCAGGAACTCTCTTTCATCCGACCTTCCTTTATGAATGTTTATGGAACCTTGCTGGAGTAGCAGTTCTGCTGCTGATCGACCGTCAAATCAAAGTGAAGTCGGGTCAGCTTTTTGCTTCGTACATTATGGTTTACACGCTCGGACGAGTGTGGATTGAAATGCTGCGCATTGATGATGCACATCATTTCTTGGGACTACGCATTAATGTATGGACTTCGATTGTTGTCTTCTTGCTGGGTTTGATGACTTTTATCATCGCTGGGCGACGCTCTGCTTCTACTCGAGTTGATCCCGCCGAACTGCCCGCGACTTCTCATCTAACCGATAACCAGGATGAAGATTCGGCTACTGAGAAGAGTGATGGAGATAAGGGCGATAGTCCTATATCACCGGAAAGTCGCCCTGTCGAAGAGACCGAGGCACGTTAGGATAGAAACATGCGTCGAGCAAAGATTGTATGCACTATTGGACCCGCGACAGCCTCTGCTGAACAGATCCAGGCTCTGGTTGATGCCGGCATGGATGTCGCTCGTATTAACCGTTCCCACGGCACCGCTGAAGAGCATGAGGAAGTCGTTGAACGCGTTCGCCGAGCTGCACAGAACTCAGGCCGAGGCGTCGCCGTTCTTGTTGACCTTCAGGGGCCCAAGATTCGTCTTGAAACTTTCGAAGAGGGACCACAGTATCTCGAAATTGGTGATACTTTCACCATCACTACCCGCGATGTTCCTGGAACCAAAGAACTCGTTGGGACAACCTTTAAGGGACTGCCTGGTGACTGTGCTCCCGGTGACCGCCTGCTGATTGACGACGGTAACGTTGCAGTCCGAGTTGTCGAGGTGACTGATACCGATGTCGTTACTCGCGTGGAGGTCCCCGGTTATGTTTCTGACCACAAGGGTTTGAACCTCCCGGGTGTCGCCGTTTCGGTTCCCGCGATGAGTGCGAAGGATGAAGAAGACCTGCGTTGGGGTATCAAGATTGACGCGGACTTCATTGCTTTGTCTTTCGTCCGCTCTGCGTCTGATATCGATTCTGTTCATGCAATTATGGATGAGTGTGGGAAGCGCCTTCCGGTCATCGCTAAGATTGAGAAGCCTCAGGCCGTAGAGGCTCTTTCTGAGATCGTCGATGCTTTTGATGGAATTATGGTCGCGCGCGGCGACCTCGGTGTGGAAATGCCGCTTGAGTACGTTCCGCTGGTTCAGAAGCGTGCAATTTAGCTGGCACGCCGTGCCG
>CALIEP010000007.1 GCA_938022345.1 uncultured Actinomyces sp. | reverse complement strand
TCGCGAAGGACACGTACTTACTGCGCTCCAACACGATGATCTCGGCGCCCTCATCGCGCCTGCGCAGGCGTGCCTCCGCGCTCATGCCACCTGCGACCCCTCCGACGACAACTACTCGCATATGGCACTCACTCTCCGACTTGAGCTTTTGTCTTCTTCACCTCTCCCAAGAATACCCCTGGGGGTATTTGAGAGCAAGGTTCCAACGCATACAACAGACCCCACAGCCTAGGAGAGGCTGCCGCATGCACATAAGCTCACCAGGACACTCTCCAAAATAACGACCCGCATGGAGGCACAACGATGACCGAACTCATTTTTCCTTAATTCTTTCGGAGACCTCACTGGTTCTACTCCGACTTTTGCGATGAATCGGAGTCACGGCTCGCCACATACATCCATATAATTCCGACGAGACTTTGCGCGCTAAACACACCTACCGGAATAAGTGGAGAAATGGTCTCATGATAGATTCCTTGAATAATGAAGAGTAAACCTGAATCTACATAAGCAACTGCTAAGCAAATGAGTGGGACTGAACCTGCTCGTTGAACCTGATACCAGGAGGACTCCGACTCTGATGCCGCCTTCGTCCTGATTCCCGCCCACATATTCGGAGGCAACTTGTCATTTCGCATCGCTCGCGCTAGAGCAGCCAAGCAGAATGCGGCAACAAACGTTAAGAGTCCTAGACCAAATGAGATGAGTCCGTCCATCTCTCTCCTGTCGACTAGGCGCGCCTTCGCGCCGGCTGGACCGACAGTTGCAAGTTTAGCAGTTCATTACTTTAACTGTCACCGATTACCTGAATCGATTAGATTCAAAATGTTGCGAAAGCGGGAAAACCTAGGAAAAACCGGGGTCGGTTTCCCGGATAAAAAATGGAGCCACCTGTCGGACTCGAACCGACGACCGTCCGCTTACAAGGCGGGTGCTCTACCAACTGAGCTAAGGTGGCAACCCACATAGTGTGCCATGAGTGGGGCCGCAAAGACGAATTAAAAACCGCAATGTGGCTCACACGCCACCTTTAGCTCCTCAAAACAAGCTACACCTCACGACAAAAACGCTACGCTCCAGCAGCCCTTCCCCACAGCTACAAAGAAAGGGCGCGTACGCGACCACGTCACGCACGCGCCCTCACACTTCGAGTTCCAAAGCGCGATTACCCTAGGGGATCACATTGCCCCTTACTTCGAAGCAGATGCGGTCCCCGCCGCAGCAAGCTGCTGCTGAATTGCTGGGTACACACCATCAACCGTGGTCACGCCAAGCTTCGAAAAGTCCAGAGCAGTCTTGTCATTGATAACAAACTCGGGAGTACCCAAGGAATTGGGACTGCGTCCCTCATAGGTGGCATTTGCCCACGCCTGAGTGGTCTTGGTCAGGTATTCATCAACGCCATTCTCGGGGAAGGAATTCACCACATCCTCGGGAATTCCAACCTGTGAGGCAATGGTCTTGACCTGCTTGGCTGACTTCGACAGGTCCTGAACAACGGAACCGTTACCCGAGTTGTAGGCCTCATTGAAGTAGGCAAGAAGTGCATTGTGGAACTTGCCCCAGGTCTGAGCATCGACCTTTTGCGCGGCGATCAAAGAAGCGGTGGTTGCGGCGTACTGATAAGGCGCCTTCACCGTATTCACTGGCTGGTACTTGATATTGAATTTGCCATCGAGAGCATCTTGAGTGGCCTGTTCACCGAAGGCAACGTCATAGGCCGCGCAAACGTGGCAGGAGTAATCAAAGTATTCCGTCAGCGTCGGAAGAGATTCGTCGACCTTGCCAATACCCAGGTGAGAAACCACAATCGGCGCACCGTCCCCATAGGTACCGATAGCAGCGGTCGCAGCTTGGCTGTCCTGAGCCTTCTTGTGGTTCGACTGAATAATCACCGCAGCGATCGCGCCAATGATCACAACAAGAATCAGTGCGACCAGTCCAATGATGATGTTTCTGGTTCGACGATCCGCACGTGCCTGTTGCTCACGCAGTTGCTGAGCTTTCTCACGCACTTCCTGCGAGCGAGACGGCTTTGCCATTATCTGGGCCTTTCTGTTGATATGCATCCAAGCCTAGCGAGCATTACCCACCGACGCACACTACCAACGCTGATGCTACGTGTTTCATTCCGCAGGGCCACTGACGCAAGCGTCCATCGCAGAGGGTATGCGTTCACTCGGTCAGAAATTCCCCGCGAGAATAACACCGATAGAAAGTACACCAATCAGCCCAAGAATGACTTGCATCCACACTCGCGGCGCACAGACCCGTACCGCTACGCTCAGGCCAGTGCGAAGCGGCCGCCCCGTTGGCATCACCCACATTCCCCACAGGGAAATCGTTGTCAGCACCCACGTCAGTAGAACCCAGGATGGATTCATTGCTAGCCATGAATCAGACTGAATGGGTGTCTGTCCTGTCAGGACCAGAGGGAACCACGAAATGCCGGGATTACCCAACCTAGTTGCAAAAAAGCCCGAGTGAATTGACCAGCCAATCTCTGCGTAGAAATCACGTGAGAAGAGAACCCACTGCCCCCACGCCAATGCCGTCCCCGGGAAAAGGCCAATTGCCGTCGACAGTATTGCTCCGAGTCCCGTAAAGGGAAGCATTCCCAGAGCTGCCCAGTTGTCACTGGAACGAACCTCTTGATGACGGATCCGGCGGTTTTCACGCCATCTGTATGCGCCACCGAGCACCGCGAAAATAGCAGTGATCACGCCGACAAAGATGAGCCCGCTCATCCCCATATATATAGGTGCAAGAGCAAGCGCAGCCAGTGCGATAAGTCCAATGAAATTCGCGGTTTTCAGGTGCTGCCACTCGTAATGACGTTGTTCCGTCACGAACTCGACATTCGGAGGAATTGCCGCCTGACGGTATCCGTTCTCTGCGGGAAGATAGCTTGTTCCCATTGACGAGGCCGTTGGAGCAGCGGGAGGCAAATAAGCAGTTTCCCCTCCCCCGCCTCTGCCTTCCCAGCCTCGAGGGTCAGCGGCGGTCTGGGGATAAACCTGCGTGGCCTCGGGATCAACATAGGAGGGATCCTCAGCAAAACCGCTCTCCATTACGCGAGTTGCATCCGCGTCTGCGGGCTCAAGGACCGAAGTACGCTCACTCTCAGAGGCAAAGCGCTCTTCACCTTCGTTTTGTTCACTCAGGCCGGCCACCACAGTGGGAGCCTGTGAGGAGGTTGCAGGTGCAAGAAGACGCGCCCAATTGAGGCCTTCCCACGCCATAGAGCCGCCATAGACCGCCATGTCACTCAGGCGGAACTTACCACACTGCGCAAGCTCTCGAACAACCTGATCCGGGCTTGGACGCACATGAGCGTCTGGATGCAGCGCCATGCGCATGAGCGAAGCAACTCGCGGATCAAGTCCTCGCGTATCAGGTTCACCTTTAAGGACTCGGTCCAAAATCCCTTCTGTTGCGCCTTCTCCGTAGGGTGGGCGCCCGGTGAGCGCAGTCAGCAGAGTTGCCGTCCAGCCCCACCAGTCCGTAGCCGCCGAGGCCCGCCCTCCCCTGAGCAATTCGGGTGCGGTATAGCCCGCGGTACCGGAAACGAGGCCGGTTTGGGTGAGCCGAGCCTCGTCCTGTCCCATCGCGATACCGAAGTCAATGAGTACGGGACCCCGGGGTGAACAAATGACATTGGAGGCTTTGACGTCGCGATGAATAATACGGCGTGCATGAACATCTTCAAGAGTTTGAGCAAGAGCGCCGCCGATCGCGGCAACACCACCGATGTTCAGTGCCCCTCTGGCAAGAAGTTCGGACAGAGTCGGGCCAGGGATGTACTCACTAACAACGAAGGGCTGGGTGGCATCGATCTCAATATCTAAGATGTGCGCAACCCCTCCACCGCGAATCGAGTTAACCGTCCGAGCTTCACGTAAGAGGCGCTCACGATAGCCCTCATCGGCAGCCAGGGCGGGGTGAAGAATTTTTAAGGCAACACGTTCTCCCGCCTCGTCACAGGCAAGCCACACGGTGGCAGCGCCTCCCGCGCCCAGGCGCTTGAGAAGGCGGTACCCACCAATCATTTCTTGCTCACGCATCACCCCAAGCCTAGCGAATGGTTGACAAATTTCAGGCCTCACGTGCACTGTCGGCAACAAATCGGGCTGGAATTTGTTCGACAAGCGGTGCTATGGTGAGCGAGTGCGAACTTCACATCTGATGTGGGGTAAGCGCGGCGGCAGTGAAGACGCTGTCGTCTGGTCTCTACAAAGGATCGTCCGGCACGTACCGCCGGTGGAGGTTCAATATGGCAACTGTAACTTTTGACAAGGCAACCCGCATCTATCCCGGGTCTGACAAGCCAGCAGTCGATCAGCTCGATCTTGAGATCCAGGATGGCGAATTCCTGGTTCTCGTCGGTCCTTCCGGTTGTGGCAAGTCCACGTCCCTGCGAATGCTCGCAGGTCTTGAAGACGTGAACTCCGGCCGTATCTTCATTGGCGATAAGGACGTCACCGACGTACAGCCGAAGAACCGCGACATCGCGATGGTCTTCCAGAACTACGCTCTGTACCCGCACATGACTGTTCGCGAGAACATGGGCTTCGCACTGAAGATCGCGGGCACCCCCAAGGCTGAGATTGCTCAGCGCGTTGAGGAAGCAGCACGCATCCTCGACCTGGAGCCCTACTTGGATCGTAAGCCGAAGGCACTTTCCGGTGGTCAGCGTCAGCGTGTGGCAATGGGCCGCGCAATCGTCCGTAAGCCTCAGGTCTTCCTCATGGATGAGCCTCTGTCCAACTTGGACGCCAAGCTGCGTGTCCAGACCCGTACCCAAATTGCTTAGCTACAGCGCGAGCTGGGCGTCACTACCGTGTACGTGACCCACGACCAGACCGAAGCTCTGACCATGGGTGACCGCATTGCGGTTCTCGCAGGCGGTGTCCTCCAGCAGGTCGGCACCCCGCAGGAAATGTACTAACGCCCTGCCAACGAAT
>CALIEP010000006.1 GCA_938022345.1 uncultured Actinomyces sp. | reverse complement strand
TTCGAACCAGTAACCGTCCGATTAACAGTCGGATGCTCTGCCGTTGAGCTACGCGGGAAAGCGACAAAAAGAAATAGTAGCGATGAAGTGCGCTAAGAGCAAATCAGAGAGCACCATGCGCTCATGGCCTGCCTCACAAACCAATCACTTCCATTCGGGTTTGTCTGTATCGACACCGCTCTGACGAGCAACGTGCTCAATTGCAGACGCGAGCCATTGGGCAAAACCGTTGAGCTGCGAGTCGTAGTGTGAGCGGAAACGCTCGTCGTGAATGTAGGAACGCGAAATCACGTAGTGCTTTGCGGGAGTCACCGGGAAAAACTCGCTGAGCAGTTCCCTATGCAAGGCCACAAGACGCACCGCCTCACTAGTGTCAGGAGAAACTCCCTTACGGATCGCGTTGATCATGTCCTTTTCGACCTGCTGAAAAGCTTCAGCATTGCCCTGCCAGTCCGCCGCACTCCATGACGCAGTGCGGCGCTGAGATTCCCGCCAGTCATCACTGCCACCGTAGAGTTGTTCAGCTTCCTCCTGATGCGCGACGAAGTCAGCATCCCCAAGGATTGCCCCAATTTCTTCCGCGTTGAGCGCATTGTCGTTCATTGCTTCCTCCAATAACGTATCGATTGCTGCGATCATTTTGTCCGTCTGTTGGCGATGGGCAATAAGACTCTCTCGCTGGCGTTTGAGGTGTGCAATCGCAGAGTCACCGGAATCAAGGAGCTCCTTGATATCCATCAGTTTCATACCCGTCGCGCGATAAATAATGATTCTCTGCACGCGCGCACAGTCTTCAAGCGAGTAGAGCCGATAGTTTGACCAGCTTCGCCCCGAGGGCACGAGAAGCCCCTGTTCTTCCCAATGATGAAGCGTTCGCACAGTCAACGAAAAGTGCTCGGCTAGCTCGCCGACAGTGTAAAGAGTTTCATCGTTGCTCATGTCAATCATTGTGAAGTCTCACGTCACGTCATGCTCAAGTCGAATGCGCATGAGATTGCGATACTTCCACTTCACGAGGCCGCGCCCCCCAGAGTGGCAGCAAAAGCGGAAACCCCGCCCTGCCGTAGCAGAACGGGGTTTCGCAGCCCATGACGGGCGAAAGTCTGAATGAATCAGACGGGGAAAGTCACTTAAGGGTGACCTTGCCGCCGGCCTCTTCGATC
>CALIEP010000005.1 GCA_938022345.1 uncultured Actinomyces sp. | reverse complement strand
TTGACCTTGCCATAGTTGCGCAGCAGCTCATCGATCTGATTGTGGGTGTAACGAACGAAGGAATCCCACTTTGCGCGGTGCGTCTCAATATCGAAGTTGTGATAGCGGTCAGTGATCGTACGTGCACGATCCCAATATCCTGGATGGTTCCAATCGGCCTTCGAGAAATAGACACCCGTTTCCAGGTTGTATGCACGGAAAGCGTCGAACATCTCGCGGACAATGTCCCGCCCCAGCCCCGCATCTTCGCTGGTTGACTTAAAGTTCGAGAAATCGGTGTCGTACATGGCATAGCCATCGTGGTGCTTTGTCGTAAAGACCAGATAGCGCATTCCCGCCTTTGCACACGCTGATGCCCATTCCTCGGCGTTAAAGTCCTCTCCGGTGAAGGAACGAGCCTGATCGCAATACCAGGAGTGGTATTCCTCATCGCTCCCCGTCCAGTCTTCAGGCGGATCTGTGAAGCCGCCCAAACGCTGGCGGTGCAGTGACCAGGAACCATCCTGTCCAATGTGAGAGAAGATTCCCCAGTGGATGATGACACCGACCTTATGGTCTCTCCACTTTTCAAGGGCAGCGAGGGTGCGCGGGGCTGAGGGCCAAACATATCCGGGATCCGGATATTGACGCAGAGCGCCTGCGGCCTCTAGCGCGTCGGGGGCAAAATCTTCACTCAGTTCGTCACTCATGAGTTATGCCTTAAAGGTCTAGAACTTCAAACCGCCGTCTTCAATCCCGCGGAAGAAGTACTTCTGCGAGAAGGCGAAGACGAGGACAACCGGAACCAATGCCACAACAGCACCAGCCAACACCAACTGGTACGTCGTTCCCTGAGCGGAATTTTGAATTGCCGTCAGTTCCAGCATCAAGGTGTGCTTATCGTTGTCAACAAGCATGAGCAACGGGAAAAGGAAGTCGGACCAAGCACCGATGAAGGATGTCAGGCCAACAACCGTGAGAGTTCCACGTACCTGAGGGAGGAAAATCCTCCAGAAACGCGACCATTCACCCGCCCCATCAATCAGTGCTGCATCTTCAATTTCTTCTGGGATTCCAAGGAAAGCCGCGCGCATCATGAGGATCTGGAAGGGGCCGATCATGGCGACCATCCACACACTGGTAAGCGTCTTGTACGTGCCGATTGAGACCATCATCGAGTACAGGGACAGCATGATCGATTCGAAGGGGAAGATCATCGCCGAGAGGACAACGAAGTACATGATGTTGCGGCCAGTCCACCCACGCCGCGAAAGCATGTAACCGCCCAAACAGGACAAGATGATGTTTGAAACGACCGTCAGCGTGGCAACGATGACCGAGTTGCCGATTGCTCGCAGGATCGCGGTTTGTTTAAACAGTGTGGTGAACGCTGCAAGCGACCATGTCTGCGGGAAGATCGTGGCGCCTTGGCCGAAAACCGACTCTCCCGGAGCTTTGAATGCTGCAAGGAGCGGAAGCAGAAGCGGTCCCACCATAAGGATCGCGACGACGACCAGCGTGATGTAGCGCAGGACAAGGCGAGAGCCTTTGAGTTGGCGTGATGCGACGTTGCGCGATTGGTGCTCCAGCTTGCGAGCTTTGCGCCAGTTCGCAAACTTTGACGAGGCCGTGGCTGGGCTGGTTGAAGAAACTGCGGTGCTCATTGATCTTCAGCCTTCCTCTGGAGTTTCTGGGAGGCAATGATGAATCCGAAGGTGATAAGGAAGAGACACACTGAAGCGGCATCGCCCTTGCCTAGAGATCCGTATGTCGGATCGGTCCAGTCTAGGATGTACATGGTCAAGGTCTTTGTAGGGGAGGCACTTCCGCCAAGGAGGTAGACCTCAGTGAAGATCTTGAGGCATCCGATGGTTGTGAGTGTCGCGACCAAGAACATCATGACTTTGACGCCCGGAACAGTGACGGTGAAGAAACGACGGACGCTTCCTGCCCCGTCAAGCTCGGCGGCCTCGTAGAGGGATTTATCGACGTTAGCAAGAGCGGACAAGTAGAGAATC
>CALIEP010000004.1 GCA_938022345.1 uncultured Actinomyces sp. | reverse complement strand
CTCAGTGATCGCGCGCAGTCCGAATCTGTTGATGAACCATCGGCTGACCCGGCTGCTCCCGCAGAGGTTCTGGATGATCCCGATGGTGGTATCGCGCCCGAGGAGAATGCCCAGTGAGTTACGATCAACAAGGCGTTGAAGACGCCTCACGCGCGCTTCTTGAAGCCGTCGGCGAAGACATTAACCGCGAGGGACTTCGCAATACTCCTGCGCGGATGGGTCGTGCGTGGCGTGAACTTCTCAGTGGCCTCGAAGAAGATCCTCGTGACCATCTCAAGACCACCTTCGAAGTGGGTACTGATGAGATTGTCATGGTCCGCGATATTCCCTTCTACTCTGTGTGCGAGCATCACCTGCTGCCTTTCTATGGGCATGCGCACGTGGGGTACATCCCCAAGGGCGGCCGTGTCACGGGGCTCTCAAAGCTCGCGCGCGTCGTCGAAGGGTATGCGCGTCGCCCGCAGGTTCAGGAACGTCTGACAGCTCAGATCGCGGATGCGATCGATGAGGTTCTTGCACCGCAGGGTGTCATTGTCGTTGTCGAGGCCGAGCACATGTGCATGACGATGCGAGGAATCTCCAAGCCGGGGTCCTCGACGGTGACCTCCGCACTTCGCGGAATCGTCAAGCGTGACGCCACTCGCGCGGAAATGATGTCTTTGGCATTGGGTGGGGTCCGCCGATGACTTCTGTCGAGGCCTCTTCCTCTTGGGCGCTCGCGGGAGGTGCACAACCGCCTCGTCTTCCCGAAGGCGTCGATCTGCCAAGGGATCGAATGCTCGTCATGGGCATTTTGAATGTCACCCCAGATTCCTTCTCGGATGGGGGCCGTTTTCTGGATCCGGGAGCGGCGCTCGACCACGCTCAGGAAATGCTTGACGAAGGTGCGGACCTGGTCGACTTGGGCGGCGAATCAACACGTCCGAACTCCACGCGAATCAGCGAGGACGAAGAATGGGAGCGAATCGGCTCGATTATTCAACGCCTTGCTGCATCGGGGGTTGTTGTTTCTGTTGATACCCTGCATGCGCTAACAGCGCGTCGTGCGGCAGACGCGGGTGCTGCCATCATCAATGATGTCAGTGGAGGACGCTGGGATCCGCAGATGAATGCGGCCGTTGCGTCGACGTCCTGCGCCTATGTTATTCAGCACTATCGCGCGCTTCCGGGGATGCCCGAAGAGTCTTTCGACTACGGCGATCAGCCCATCGCAGTTGCCTTGAGAGAGCGGGTTTCCCAACAGGTTCGTGATGCTCTCGAGGCCGGGGTTGAGCCCGAGCGCATCATTGTTGACCCGGGCCTGGGTTTTTCACTGAATAACGAACAATGCTGGTCTCTCGTCGCGTCGCTGCCGATTTTTGCTGAGCTTGGGTACCCTGTTCTTATAGGTGCGTCCCGGAAACGCTTCCTCGGCCAGTCCCCCCTTTCGGACCGAGATGAAGCAACTCTCGATATATCTCGGCGCGCGCTTTCAGAAGGAATATGGGCCGTCAGGGTCCATGCCATAAGCCAACAAGCAAAGCTTGTGCGTGCAGGGAGGTGAGGGCACGGTGGGACAGCTCGATGTGATCGCGTTACGCGGTATTACAGCTGAGGCTGTCCACGGAGTTCTCGAAAAGGAGTGGGACGCTCCTCAAACCTTCACTGTTGACCTGCTTTTGTGGGTTGATACCGATCGCGCGGCACTCAGTGATGACATTGCCGATACGGTTTCTTACGCCGAAATTGCAGAGAAAGCTCACGCGATCCTTGTGGGCCCCTCGGTTCGTCTGATTGAAACACTTGGCCACAAGATCGCTGATGCGGCTCTTGAAGATTCGCGTGTTCGTGGCGTTGAGGTTATTGTCCACAAGCCTGAGGCGCCAATTGAGGTTCCCTTTACCGATGTTTCGGTGACGATCCGCAAGGGTGATATCCCACTTCCTTTCGTCGCGGCATCGAATGTTGTTCCCCCCAGTGCTCCTGATGCTGATGGGGATCTGCCCTCTGCTCCCTCTGCGCCCAGCGCACCATCAGATGCCGTAGCTTCCCAGGAAGAAGAATCCCCGGCCTCTGATTCAGATAAGCCAGTTCAGCTGCACTCTCCCGCGGCACCGCAGCAGCCCGCGACG
>CALIEP010000003.1 GCA_938022345.1 uncultured Actinomyces sp. | reverse complement strand
CACACTTCCATTTCACCGAAGCGCTGGCCACCGAATTGAGCCTTACCACCCAGGGGCTGCTGGGTAATCATCGAGTACGGACCGGTCGAGCGAGCGTGAATCTTGTCGTCAACCAGGTGGTGCAGCTTGAGCATGTAGGCGTAGCCCACTGCGATCGGATACGGGAAGGGTTCGCCGGAACGACCGTCGAAGAGACGCGCCTTGCCCTCGGCGTTGGTGAGGACGTCGCCATCGCGGTTGGGGTTGACGTTGCGCAGCAGACCTGCGAGCTCTTCGGCCTCGAGGCCGTCGAAGACCGGGGTCGCAACGGGGGTTTCGGGGGCAACGGTAATGCCGTCCTTAGGCAGGTGCTTGGTCCACTCTTCGCCAGCCTTGACAGCTGCCGAGACGTCCCAACCCTGGTGGGCAAGCCAACCGAGGTGGAACTCGAGGACCTGACCGACGTTCATTCGGCCGGGGACACCCAGCGGGTTGAGGATGATATCAACCGGGGTTCCGTCCTCGAGGAAGGGCATGTCTTCGACCGGGAGGATCTTGGAAACGACACCCTTGTTACCGTGACGGCCTGCCATCTTGTCACCAATGGTGATCTTGCGGCGCTGTGCGACGTAGACGCGAACGGTCTGACGAACACCGGGGTTGAGATCATCTTCGTCGTCGTTGAATTCACGAACGCCAATAACGATGCCCTCTTCACCATGGGGAACACGCAGCGAGGTGTCACGAACCTCGCGGGCCTTCTCACCGAAGATTGCGCGCAGCAGGCGCTCTTCGGAGGTCAGCTCGGTTTCACCCTTCGGGGTGACCTTACCGACGAGGATGTCGCCAGCGGTGACCTCGGCGCCAATACGAATGATACCGCGCTCGTCAAGATCAGACAGCGACTCTTCCGAAACGTTCGGAATATCGCGGGTGATCTCTTCTTCACCGAGCTTGGTTTCGCGGGCGTCGACTTCATATTCTTCGATGTGAATCGAGGTCAGAACATCGTCTTCAACAACGCGACGGCTCAGGATAATGGCGTCCTCGTAGTTGAGGCCTTCCCACGACATGTAAGCAACCAGCAGGTTCTTACCCAGTGCAACTTCACCGTTGTCGGTAGCGGGGCCGTCAGCGAGTACATCGCCGACCTCCACGCGCTGGCCTTCATCAACGATGACGCGCTGGTTAGTGCAGTTGCCGGGGTTCGAGCGCTCTAACTTTTCGAGGCGGTAGGTATCGCGTCC
>CALIEP010000002.1 GCA_938022345.1 uncultured Actinomyces sp. | reverse complement strand
CCGGCAACAGAAATAACGACATCCGCGTTATCGATCAAGCGAGTCGCTCCGACCCGCGCGGCAAGAAGAATTCGAGCGTGAAGGCTTCCCAGCGTTGCCGCAGCTTCCAGCGCCTTCTCACGGCTTTCCTTATCCCCCTGCTCTGCGGCGCTTCCCGTCCCTGCAAGCGGGGTGAAATCGTCATCGTCCACGATCGCAACGTAATCGGGAACAACTCCCTCTTCGGCCTCGAGAACAGAGGCTGCTGCACGCAAAACTTCGTCAAGAGTAACACCCAAAGCCGCTGCAGCGCGGGCCTCGTCGATCGCGCGTGACAGGGAGCGGGCATGCACGCGTTCTTCCTCACTGAGGTACTGATTACGCGATGACAGCGCAACACCATCGCTATCGCGAACAATCTCAACGGCCTGAATGCGCACGGGCATGTCCAAGTCGCGAACGAAGGTACGAATAACCGCCAGCTGCTGAGCGTCTTTTTGGCCAAAGAGCGCAACATCAGGACGGATTAGATTCATTGCCTTTGAGACGACCAGGGCAACGCCGGCAAAGTGCGTCGGGCGAGTTGCGCCTTCAAGAATGTGAGCAACCGGGCCAGCGTCGATACGGGTGGTTGCAGGAGTTGGGTAAGCATCAGCGACGGAAGGAGCCCATACAAGATCGGCGCCCACCGTTGACAGAGCCTCCATATCGGCATCTAATGTGCGCGGGTAGGCATCGTAGTCCTCGCCGGGAGCGAACTGGGTGGGGTTCACGAAGATCGTGACGATGACATGATCAGCAAGCTCCTGTGCCTGCCGGACAAGCTCAAGGTGCCCTCGGTGGAGCGCTCCCATTGTCATGACCAGCGCGCGCGTCCCCTCAAGTTGGGTTAGTGCTTGCGCAAGCTCTTCTCGGGTATGCGTCAACTGAGGCGTAGAGTTCATATGACTTATTTTCGCCCGAAAGGCCCCCAAAACGCCATTTCGTGGGGGTCTAACGGATCACTTTTCACCCATTTCGCGCACGGCTGCGCGAATTTCCGAGGCCACCTGAGAGCTGATTCGTCCCTCAAACTCCAGCAGGTCAACTGTGTGCAGAGTCATTGCCGCGTAGGTCGAGCGCGCATCCTCGAGGCGGTGTGCCCACTGGCCCTCCCCCGCCAAGTTTTCTTCCTTGGCCTTGGTTTCTAGAACGCTCAGGTGCTCGCGAATTGTTCCTACGTCACACCGTGGAATGGGGCCAGAAACACCGCGGTCTCCTGCTCGTAGCGCGCGATCTAGGGCAGCCTCGCACAGGGGACGCAAGAAAGTTCCTGGATCATCAATTCCAACGGTTGAGAGTATCTGCTTAGACTGCGCGACTACGGTGGCAAGGAAATTTGCACCATGATTCAAAGCAGCGTGGTAAACCCCACGGTCTTCCTCCGCGATCTCAAAAGGCTCACCGCCCATTTCAACGACTAGCGCTTGAGCAATGGGCAAAGCGATTGCGGGAGCAGTCACCGCAAAGGGCGTCCCCACCAAACGCGGAACATCAACAGAGGTCCCCGTGAATGTCATCGCCGGATGAATTGCCAAGGGGATTGCCCCCATAGCCGAGGCGGGGCGCAGAATATCAATTCCATGTGCCCCCGAAGTATGCACGACCAGTTGCGAGGACTGCCAGGCGCCTAATTCAGCCAGCCCCTTGACCAGGCCTTCCAGTTGGTCGTCGGGAACGGTCAGAACAACCATTTGGCAACGAGAGACAATCTCTTCCACCGTAAGAATAGGAATGCCTGGCAATAGAGCATCGGCACGCTCACGCGACTCCTCTGAAGATGCGCTCACCCCAACGATCGTGTGTCCAACCGCGCGCAGGGCCGAACCAATCACAGGCCCAACATGTCCCATGCCGATAATGCCGATATCAAGTCGACCGCCGCGCATATCCCGCCTTTGCTGTGGTGTCTGATGGATGGCCCTGAGTGTCAAGCCGCGTCTGGATCCGCGCCCGTTGATTGGCGCTATCTTCGCAGCTGCGTCATTGGCTACTAACTGTGCATCCCATTTTCTACGCGCAGCATCCATTTCTCAGGAGGCTCGCTGGCACGGTTGGCCTGCCCTTCAACGAGCAAGGTGAAGATATCTGCACTTGCCTGCGAGGCATCTTGATGCTCCGCAATCATCCTGAATGCACCGGGAACCACATCCATGTGCAGACTTGCCACACCCAGTTTTCGTTCTAGCGGACCCGAGTGCACCCGAACCGACTGCAGACGAGCAATAGGTGCCCACAGGCTCTTCCAATTCAACCAACCATCGCGGATAATGAATGTGGTCCGCGTGATTGCTCGAGCGCGGCGATGGTAGGCGAAGGGGTCCAAGCAGCGCGCTCGAGACGACATCTGCACAAAGCCCTGCCCGCTTCCCTTTCCCGCGAGCGCAGCCTCGATAAAGGAAGGAACATCGTCGACACCCAGATCGTTGAAAACCATCCACAGTGCGAATTCAACATCTTGGCGTGTACCCACTGGAATAAGGATGTGAGAGCTCTGCTGTTTGTCCGAGTCAGTGTCTTTCGCGCCGTAACCGGCTTGAAGGATGCTCACGCGATACCACCCCAGGAAACGCCAAAAGAAGGGCTGCTGAACCTGAATCGCGTGAATGCGCCTGGGCGGAATGGTCTGCGCGCGAGTACTGAGTAAACCGCGTCGCACGCGGATACCATCTGGGGAAATCGCAAGGCGGAAGTTGGCCTCGGAGGCAAAACGATTCCACTGCACACCGACGATCGACATTGCCACAGAAAGGAAACCACCCAATGATGCAATGGCGACGACAATACCCTCTTGTACAGTGGCAATGCCTCCTGCGACGAGGAATGCAATCAGAAGCAAAATGGCAACGATATTGCCCAAAGACAGCATCTGCGATCCGAGTAGGCGTCCCATTGAGACCTGATAAAGCTCGCGCTCAGGTGCGACCGGGATCGAGGAAGGCGCATAGACCTCTCCGGTGTAGCTGTAGTTTCCAGGAGCTTGCGAGGCCGTGGGCTGGGTGGGCGCGTAGGGATCTGCCGTTGCAGCTGGGTATCCGCTCTGGGCGGGGGCGTACGGAGACTGAGGTGTCGCCCCCACCCCCGAGGCCTCGGGGGAGGTTTGTGCTTCTACCCTCAGTCCTGCAGCACGAGCGAGGATTTCACCGCGCAGAGCTTCAAGTTCAGAAACCTTGAGATAACCGATGGTGATGTTGGAGGAAGAGCCGCCAGCAACTTCGACATCAAGCTTGCCCAAACCAAGAAGACGCGCAAGGACTGGCTGGGAGATATCAACGGCCTGAACACGATCCAAGCGCGCGTGGCGCTGCTGGCGCTTAAGAATCCCGCGGCGTGACCACACTGCAGTTTCCGTGACTGCAAATGCCAAGGACCACCACTGAAGAAAAACAAAACCAACCAGGACGGCAATGACAATCAGCGCGCTCACCGCCAAATAAAAGAAACGCTCCGAGAGGAAAGGGAGAAGATACCCAGAGCGCAGCATTTCCTGGATTTCACCGAAATTGCGATAAGTGGCAAAAGCAAAACCTGCCACCAGGATTTGCCAGATCTCCAGAAGAGGCGTGATGACGTGGACACGGCGCCACAGCGAGGGATCAACCCCTTGATCCGCTGCATACACGTGTTGAGAAGAACTCATGCTCACAGCCCTGCCATCTCAGCGCTTCCACGCTGGGCGAGTTGGTCGCGCAGACGGGCAGCATCCTCAGAGGGGATCCCCTGAACAAAGGCACGCGTAGAGACCGAGGCCGTGTGAATGATCACCGTGGAAATACCGAAGAAGCGAGAAACAGGGCCTTCTGAAATATCAACGTACTGAATACGGCCGTAAGGAACGATTGTCATCGAGCGAAAGAAAGCACCTCGACGAATGAGGAAATCATGCTCACCTTGCGCCCATGCGAAATTACGTACTTGCCGACCGATAATCCACATCATGTAGAGCCATCCGGCACTTAATCCAGCGATGATCCCAAAACCCCACTCTCGTGGAAAATCTGGTGCCATCACCATACCAACCGATACCGCAGCAACACCGATGACAAAGTAAACACTGACGTTCAGCCGCCGCACCACGGCAAGCGAGCGTTTAACCGGATTAAAAGTCACGCCTTGGGGTTCAAAAAGACTTTGAGAGCTGGATTGAGTCATGCTTGCATTATCTTCCTTTCAACACCTTTTTCATGCGGATTCTCAGAAAAACAATTTCACACAGCAGACATTCAGGATACATTCAGTCATCTCACTCAAAATGTTGACTATGACGGAATTTGAAAACACTGGAGAAGCACGACTTCTTGTCGTTGACGATGAACCAAATATTCGCGATCTTCTGGCCTCATCTCTGCGATTTGCTGGCTTTGATGTCATTACGGCAGAAGACGGAGCATCTGCTTACCACCAGGCTCAGGAAGAACGCCCCGACCTGATCGTTCTGGACGTCATGCTTCCCGATATGGATGGCTTCACAGTGACTCGTCGCCTGCGCGATGCAGGTATCACCATCCCCGTCCTTTTCCTGACAGCTCGCGATGACATGCGTGACAAGATCCAGGGACTCACCGTCGGCGGCGACGATTACGTCACGAAGCCTTTTGGCCTCGAGGAAGTCGTCGCACGTATTCGTGCCGTTCTGCGCCGTACGCTGGGCGAGAGCGGCGACGATGGCAAGCTGCGCGTCGCTGACCTTGTCATCGACGAAGACGCACACGAAGTCACTCGCGCTGGAGTACCGATCGACCTGTCCCCCACCGAGTTCAAGCTCCTGCGCTACCTCATGATCAATCAGGGACGAGTCGTTTCCAAGATGCAGATCCTCGATCACGTCTGGGAATACGACTGGGATGGCGAGGTCGCAATCGTCGAATCTTATATTTCCTACCTGCGTCGCAAGCTGGCCGTCGAAGGCGCCAGCGGCGAGCTCATTCACACCAAGCGAGGCGTTGGATACATCCTTCGAGACGACAACTAAAAAATGTACCCACGCGGTGTAGTACGCAGATTCTGGTCGTCACGTTCGTTGACGGCCAGAATTGTTGCGCTCACTGCACTTCTTCTCTCCCTCGGACTTTCCCTTTCAGCAACGGTGATGATCGGCCTCTTGCAGCGCCACCTCATTGCCCAAGTTGACGACCAACTCTCGTCAACAGTTCTGTCATTGGCCCCCAAGGCCATTGAGAACCACCAAGAGCTGGCCCAAGAGCCCAACCTCCCCACCCTCTACTACCTCAACATCCAACGAGCCAACGAAGAAGACGTCACGCTGCTCTCGGCCTCGACACGCGACCACGCGGGTAAACCGCTGATCCCGGAACTTCTCAAGCCAGGTCAATCCGCGCAGACGGCTACCGGCTGGACTGACCCCGTTACTGTTGAATCAACGAAGCAGGGATCTACATGGCGCGTGATTATTGTTCCCATTACGCGCAGTGGCGATAACACCCCCACGGGCAGGCTCACCGTCGCACTTCCGCTCAACGACGTAAAATTCACCATTCAAAATATGGCTGGATACGTTGCGACGACTGCAATTGCGATCATCGCCATCGGTACCGGCCTGGCGACTTACCTAGTCCGGCGCGCGCTTCTTCCTCTGCGCGGAATCGAGACGACTGCTGGGAAGATCGCCGCTGGCGACCTCACCCAGCGTGTTCCATTCGCTCCGCCTTCAACGGAAGTCGGTTCGCTTTCGAAGTCATTGAACTCCATGCTGAGCCAGCTAGAGCAGTCATTCGCAGCGCGCGAAGAATCTGAGCGCAAGATCCGTCGCTTCGTTTCCGATGCTTCGCATGAACTACGCACTCCCCTAGCCGCGATTTCCGGTTACTGCGAGCTCTACTCAATGGGTGGCGTTCCAGCAGAGCGCACCGGCGAAGTTATGGGACGTATTCGATCCGAATCAACTCGCATGGGTTCATTGGTTGAGGACCTTTTGACCTTGGCTCGCTTGGACGAGGGCCGGCCGCTAGAAATCGTGGACGTTGACGTGATCGCGATGCTTCGCAATGCTCGCTTTGATCTTCAAGCTCTCGATCCCACTCGCCAGGTCAAGATTCTGGGGATCAATGACCAGTCCATTCCTCAATCCGTATGGATTCAGGCCGACCGCGACCGCCTGCAACAGGTACTCACAAATATCATCGGCAACATTGTGCGTTATACCCCGCGTTCAACACCGGTAGAGATTGCGGTAAGTCAGAATCCCACTTCTGTTCTGATGGAATTTAGGGATCACGGACCTGGAATTGCGAAGGAAGACTATGAAAAAGTTTTCCAGCGCTTCTATCGAACAGAAAGCTCGCGTGCCCGCTCACTGGGTGGCTCCGGATTGGGACTTTCCATTGTGTCCTCAATCATCTCAGCGCACGGCGGTCACGCAGAGCTTGCAAAGACTCCGGGCGGTGGCCTCACCGTCAAGATCGATATGCCAATCGTGCAGTCCAGAGAACGCATGAAGGCATAAACTGACGGAATTCGGTCTTTGCAGCTTCCCTCCCGCGCCAATTGTCTTGCGAATCTCAACTACCAAAGCACTATTGTTTTTTCTTGAGAATTACGCAGAAAAACGCTGAAAATTAAGTGATCACGCGCTGCATGGCCTCTGCGAATCCTTCGCTCAGAGGAAAGCTCCGTGCCAAGCGCTCAAAAAGTGGCTAGCATTGCCAAGTAAGATTGTCAGACTAGGAGTGAGCGCGCATGGGCGCCGATGCACCTCAGTGGCTTTTTAGTTCCTTCGTGGACGCGATGCAAGAAATCGGGGCAAGTGCTCCGATTCCCCTTTTGGAGGCGGAAGCTCGAGATTTGATCTCGCGCTGGAATGCCAAGGGACGAATCCTTCACAATACCCGCCATCTCATCAAGACCTTGGCGCGTATCGACGAGATTGCCTCGACAGCACATGATCCTGATGTTCTGCGGGTTGCGCTGTGGTATCAAGGAGCGGTTCTTAACCGCAGTTTTGACGTTTTTCAACGCGGTACTAACAGCGATGAACAAGAATTCTCCGCGCTGTACCACGCACGTTCTCGCATGGAAGCACTGGGGTTGAGCGAGGATGTTATTTCTCGCGTTCAAGAGCTCATGATGGCGCTTTTCACGCACCGCGCGGACCCTTCTGACATGGATGCTCAAGTCCTCATTGATGCCGATTTAGGAATGCTGGCAGCTAGCCCTCAGGACTTTAAGCGCTTCCGCGAATCATTGCGCGAAGAATGCCCCGATTTGTGCGATACGGATTACGTACGTGCACGCCGCCTGGCAATTAAGAAGATTTTGGCGCGCGAGCAGATCTTTCATTCACCGCTTGCACTTGCATGGGAAGAAAGCGCACGAGCTAATCTCGAGGCCGAAAGCGCCAAGCTCGCTCGAGTTCTCAAAGCATATGCGCCCGATGTCGATCTCAATGAGCCCGAAGAAGATGTCGAGCCAGAGGAACACCATGAGACGCTCTCATCGGATACTCTTGCCTCTGGCACGATGATTATCCGGCGCCGTCACCTCAACATTAAGAGTCATACTGAGCCTTTCGCCCCCGTGGATACCCCGAGCACTCCTGCTGAGTCTTCGCCTTCCGCGGTCGTAGAGCTTCCGAAGTCAACCCTTTCCGTTGATTCCGATGAGTTTGCTACTGACGAGGCCGCTGGCCTGCCTGTAACCCCCGCTCCCCTTGGCCGCAGTGGGGATGAGGCTACAGCCTCCGTTCAGACTCCTTCGAATGCCACATCTGATGGCGCGAATGAGGTGGCGGAGAATAGTGTGCCCACATCGCCAACGCTTCCTCCCGAGAACACTGAGACACCTGCTCTAGGAATTCCAAGCGGAGAGGCAGCAGACGGAGCGGCAGCAGGCGAAGCGGCAGCAGGCGGAGAGGTTGCAAGCGGAGCGGCAGCCCCCACATCCTCTGGCGCGGCGGTGCCTTCCGCTCAACAGGTTTCTCTTCCCAGTACCGTCCACACCCCTCTGCCGGGAGTTGCAGCAGAGAGCCCTTCGCGTGGATCTGCTGCTAATGCTGACGACACTTCTTCTTTGGAGTCGGCATTGGATGCCCTGGACATTCCAACTCCTCCCCCGCTGCCCTAAATCCTTAAACTTGAATCGTCGTATTCATCCACCGTGTCAGATTGAACCGTTTTCTCCACAGATTGTGTTGTCTGCACGGTGGCGTCAAATCACTCTTCCTAGGCTGTGAACACCCATTCACCCAGCCTAGGAGGGCACAATGACCGCGTTTTCCGTTGACTCCGCACACATCGCATCCTGCGCCTCGCGGATCCAAATTACTTGCGACTCGATTCGAAACGAAGTCTCAGCGCTCATGAACGAGTTACTGGCGCTTAAAGATACCTGGCAAGGTGGCGCCTCTACGCAATTCTCTGATTCTGTTGCTTCTTGGCAGCTCACCCAAGCTCAAGTTGAAAGCTCCCTGGACCAAATCTCAGGCTCACTTTCGCATGCGGCTCAGGTCTACGCGGATGCTGAAGCGCAGAGCATCGGGCTCTTCGCGCACTAGGAGACTGCCCTAGCCGCATACAGCTGCCTATTAAATGCCTGTGGGGGCGCGCATGACGCGCGCCCCCACAGGGACATTCATAGGGAATGCGGTTTCTAATCCGTAGAGGATCAGTACATTCCGCCCATTCCGCCGTCAGCAGGTGCTCCTGCCGGTGCCGGAGGCTCAGGCTTGTCGGCAACAACGGCCTCGGTGGTCAGGAACATGCCTGCGATCGAGGCTGCGTTCTGCAGAGCGGAGCGGGTGACCTTGACCGGGTCGGAGATACCCTGGGTCATCAGGTCGCCGTACTCACCGGTTGCAGCGTTCAGACCGAAGCCGGGCTCCATCTGAGCAACGCGGTCAGCAACAACGCCGCCCTCAAGGCCAGCGTTCTCAGCGATCTGCTTAAGCGGTGCGGAGACGGCCTCGCGAACGATGTTCACACCGGTTGCCTCATCGCCGCTGAAGTTCAGCGAGCCAAGAGCCTTGGAGGCTGCCTGGATCAGCGCAACACCGCCACCGGCAACCAAGCCCTCTTCGGAGGCTGCGCGAGCGTTACGGATCGCGTCCTCGATGCGGTGCTTACGTTCCTTGAGCTCAACCTCAGTTGCAGCACCGGACTTGATGACTGCCACGCCGCCGGAGAGCTTTGCCAGACGCTCCTGGAGCTTCTCGCGGTCGTAATCGGAATCGGTGGTCTCGATTTCCTTACGCAGCTGACGGATGCGTGCCTGGATGTCATCCTTTGCGCCCAGACCGTCAACGATGGTGGTCTCATCCTTGGAGACGATGACCTTGCGCGCACGGCCGAGATCCTCAAGGGTGGCGTTCTCAAGAGAGAGGCCAACGGTCTCGGAGATCACTTCACCGGCGGTGAGGATTGCAACGTCCTTCAGCATGGCCTTGCGGCGATCGCCAAAGCCGGGGGCCTTGATGGCGACCGACTTGAAGGTGCCGCGAATGTTGTTGACAACCAGGGTTGCCAGGGCTTCGCCCTCAACGTCCTCGGCAATGATGAACAGCGGCTTACCGGTCTGCATGACCTTTTCCAGGACAGGCAGCAGTTCCTTGGCGTTGGTGATCTTGGTGTCGACCAGCAGGATGTAGGGATCCTCGAGGACAGCTTCCTGGCGATCTGCATCGTTAACGAAGTATGCAGAGAGGTAGCCGCGCTCGAAACGCATGCCTTCGGTGGTCTCAAGGGTGGTGTCGAAAGAGTTAGTCTCTTCAACGGTCACAACACCTTCGGAGCCAACCTTCTCGAAGGCCTGAGCGATGAGCTTGCCGATCTCGGGATCGTTTGCGGAGATCGAGGCCGTGGCAGCAATCTGCTCGGTGGTCTCGACAGGCTTGGAATCCTTGTGCAGCTGGGCAACGATTGCCTCAACGGCGCCATCAATGCCGCGCTTCAGGGCAATGGGGTTCGAACCGGCTGCAACGTTACGCAGACCCTCACGAACCAGTGCCTGTGCCAGAACGGTAGCGGTCGTGGTACCGTCACCTGCGACATCATCGGTCTTCTTGGCAACTTCCTTGACCAGTTCTGCACCGATGCGCTCGAAGGGATCGTCGAGGTCGATTTCCTTAGCAACGGAAACGCCATCCTTGGTGATGGTGGGGGCGCCCCACTTCTTGTCGAGGACGACATTACGGCCCTTGGGGCCCAGGGTGACCTTAACGGTGTCGGCGAGAAGGTTCAGACCGCGCTCCATGCCGCGGCGTGCCTCCTCATCGAAGTGAATGAGCTTCGTCATGTTCTTCTATCCTACCGCGATGCGGATTGTACCGATGCCCGCGACGGACGACTCAGGGAACTCCTAAGCCTCACCTGCCTTAGTGCTTATCACTCGGCACT
>CALIEP010000001.1 GCA_938022345.1 uncultured Actinomyces sp. | reverse complement strand
CCTGAAGTTTGGCGCAAAGATGTCCCCATTTCAGCAGCGATGATCATTGCCAGTGTCGTCTTACCTAATCCAGGCGGTCCTGCTAGTAAAACGTGGTCGGCGCTCGCGCCACGAGCCCGCGCAGCATCAAGCACTAACTGAAGCTGATCACGAACAACCTTCTGACCAACAAATTCGCTCAAACGCTTGGGACGAAGAGCAGCCTCAGCAGCCCTCTCAAGTTCTCCCGCGTCTGGCGCGACAATGTTAACGGAGGCCTCGAACTCATCGGCCATTTGCGCCTCCCAACTTAATCAATGCTGCACGTAGGAGATCCGAAGCGTTGAGACCATTTCCGCCTAGCTCGGCCAGCGCAGCGTCTGCCTTTGCATCGTTCCATCCCAAGCCAATCAACGCTGCCTTCACTTCTGCTTCGACTACTCCCGACATCGGTGCCGAGGCCTGAGGAAGTTCAGCCGGCAGTCCGAGCTTATCGCCCAGCTCCACAAGCATGCGCGAGGCAACCTTCTTGCCAACTCCGGGAATCCTAGCCAGAGCTGAAGTATCTTGATCCGCCACAGCGCGCCGCAGATCATTCGGGGTGAAAACAGAAAGAGCTGCGAGGCCGATCCGGGGACCGATACCACTGACTGACATGAGGATTTCAAATACTTCGCGCTCTTCTTCAGTCTTGAACCCGTAGAGCGTTAAAGAATCTTCACGAACAATCAGATGGGTATAGAGCTCAACATCATCACCTTTGTGGAGCTCACTAGCAAAAGGTGGAGTCACGAAGACCTGAAAGCCGATGCCTCCGTGGACAACGACGACGTCACCCACACCTACGCGTGCGATGTTGCCGAGAACTCGGGAAATCATGCTTTCACCTCAACAATGCTCTTGATGGGACCGAACATACGTACGATACCCTAGCTGCGTCGACGACGGGGGTCGACCGCGCCGGTTCGGCGCTGCGCAGCTTGAGCCTCTGCCCACATTTGTTGTGCTGGAGTCAGACGTCCCCTAGCCGAAAGCTTCCCTGACTGAGAAACAGCAACTGTAGAGTCTCCCCTAGCTCCAAGCAGCCCAGTCCCTCGCCATGCATGGCAGATTGCGATAGCTAATGAGTCAGCGGCATCAGCGGGCTTCGGGGGTTTATCCAACCCCAGAATACGCGCAACCATGTGCTGAACCTGCGCCTTATCAGCATTACCATTCCCTGTCACTGCACTCTTAACTTCTGAAGGAGTATGTATTGCCATAGGAAGTCCGGCCCGTCCCGCAGCAGCAAGTGCAACTCCCATGACCTGCATAGTCGTCGAAACCGAACGAAGATTGTCCTGAGCGAAAACCTGTTAGATGGCAACAACCTCAGGTTCGTATAGGGAGATAACATGATCAATCGCATCGGCGATCTTGGCTAAGCGAAAATGCTGGGAAAGTTCGGTTGAA